>JAUMYE010000003.1 GCA_030528815.1 Candidatus Saccharimonadota bacterium
CACTTCCCTTAGTACAGGTCGTCTTAAGCTCTTGTCCGAAATCCAGAGGTCCATAAAATGGCTCCACTGGTATATTAGACTGAGTAACTATATTACCGGATTTAGTACATATTTGCTGGATTTCAGTTCCGTCCGGCCCAGTAAACGATTCGCAACCGCAGAGCGATCCATCAGGTTCTTCTATCACCGACTCACAAGAGCCTAGCTCTGCATAAGCATCCTGCCCCAAAAGGCCAAAAATACCCGCAAACAAAAAGGCCGCAAAAACTGCACATACAATCCCCCACCTTCTTATATGAGTCTTCTGCGACATAATGTTAGTTTTATTTTAGCATAAACGTTTTATGATTTTTACCGCACAAAAAACCTCCCGAAAAATTCGAGAGGCTTTTTGTGGGACAAGCCGGATCAAGACTAATCGCTTGATCTAAGAAGGACAGCTTGTGCGACTAGCGGAGCCGAAGCCCCGCTAGCCGTTTCCCAGCAATCCCCGACCAATCTAGTCATCAGCTTCTGGGGAAGCTCTATACTAGGCGGTCAAGTTATTTCTTGCGGCTAATGATATAGCCAGCAGCTGCTGCGCTTACGGATGCGATAGCAATCGTTGCGCCAAGAACATCTGCGTTACCAGTCTTAGGAAGTTCGGTTGGAGTATCCTCACAAACCTGGCCTTCGACTGTGACGTCAGCATCATCGGTCTTTTCCGTGTTGTTGTCGTCATTGTATTTACCCTTAGCGACGTTTGTGAGTCTAGAAGAATCACAGTTGTCGGCATAGGATTCGTCAACAGTGGCGTAGAAGTAAACAGTTACTTCAGTACCAGCATCAACATGATCGATCTTTAGACCACCGGCAATAATTTCATCACCCATAGTCTTACCATCGGTATATTCAGAGCTATAAACGATAGTAGAACCGTTTACATAGTTCAAACCAGCTGGCAATGCGTCGCTGATTACAACATTGTTAAGAACAGTGTTACCAGTGTTCTTGAACTGAATGCGGTAACGAACAGTTTCGCCTGCCTTAGCGGTAACATTTTCACTCCAAGTATCAGAACCCTTGATCTGAACCATCTTGTCGATAGTGTAACCAGGGTGTTCTTCTGTACATTCCTGACCATCGATAGTGACGGTAGCAATGTCAGTCTTAGTCTTGCTATCATCGTTGTTATACTTACCAGCAACAGTGTTGACTAGTGGTTCAATATCACCACATTCGTCAGCGTATTCGCCAGAGACTGTAGCGTTGAAGTAAACGCCAATAGTCTGACCAGCCTTAACGGTACCGATGTTCATACCATTATCGAAGAAGTGATCACCAGCAGTTAGCTTGTCATCATTGTTTTCTTCAGAGATTGGGCCATAAACAACAGTACTAATGTTTTCAACACCCTTTGGAAGAGTATCTTTTACGACTACGTCGTTAAGATCAACTTCACCAGTATTGAAGAAGCGGATGCGGTAATAAATCTTTTCACCTGGCTTAGCCTTAACGGTTTCAGACCATTCCGTATCGTTTTCAAGACGAACCATCTTGTCGATTTCGAAGCTTTCAGTACAGACCTTACCTTCGATATAAACATCGGCGGTATCAGTCTTAACATCAGTTACAGAACCATCGGTCTTGTAAGCCTTAGCTTCAACGACGTTACGACGTGGAGCTGGATTACATTCATCGCCTAGTTCGCTATCAACAGTAACGTTGAAGTAAACAATAGCTTCACCGTTTGGCTCGTAATCACCGATATTTAGACCTTCTAGAGAGAAGAGAGTATCTGGATACTGAACACCATCAGCGTGCTGATCATTTACAACATAGGTTGTACCTGGGACGTAAGTAACGCCATCAGGAAGCGTATCGCGTAGGCTGACGTTGTTTAGTTTAACATCTCCGGTGTTGGTGAACTTAAGCTTGTAAACAAGCGTATCACCAGCTTTTGCGTTAGTGCTATCAGCGAAATCGCCTTCAGCACCCTTTACCTTAACATCTTTTACGATTTCATAGTTTGGATGTTCAGCGAACTGAGCTTTAACATGGAAAGTAACCCAACCAGAATAGCCGACACAGCCAGGAATGATACCATTCATAGTTTCATAACCAAGCTGAGCACCATCTTCTGTGAAGAGCTCAGTATTAAGACCAAACTTATCTACGTTATTAGTATATTTTGCAGTACCTTCAACGTATGCTAGGTTAAATTCTTCACCGTTAGCAGAGATAAAGGTTGTTTCGTCCCAAACTTCTTTTGGACTTGCGTTATCAGCGCGAATTGTACCCTGAACGGAAATGGATGTACCAGTTGTCGTTGGAAGGTTAACAATTGCCCTTACGTTTTCAGCCTGAAGATTTAGGTTAGAAGCAGCGTTGTTGTGTACATACATACGAACAACATATTCTTTACCTGGTTCAACCATAGTTTCATCAGACCAGTTGTTTTGATTTGCATCACCAGTATATTCAGATGCGATTACGAAGTAACGCTCATCACAAGCAGTACCACGACCTTCACAGTCTGCAATATTGGTGCTTTGGATCAAAGCAGGGTTATTAGTGATAGAGTTGAATGTAACCTTGTCCGCAGGTTGCTCCATCGTGTAAGTATCACGACTTGGACCATAGGCCAAAGCTACGAGAGCGCCAGCGCCAGCGACTGCAGCAACAGCTGCAACGCCGATACTAGCTTTAGTGATTTTCTTCATAGAAATTAATTCCTTTCTTAAAAAGTAGATTAAGTGGAAATGTTAACTATATCATTTTGCCTTATTGTTAAACTATCAAAATCGGACTGTTACTATGCAGAACATGGAAGCAGGAGGGGTCAGGGGTGACCCCTCCTATAAGGAACGTTTGAGCAATTCAGGAATTATTAGCCAAACTTATCGTCGGCTGCCTTTTCCTGCTGATCGTTCAGTTCTCCGTGCGGTTTATCCGTAGCCACAGCCTCAGGAACAGTTGCCGGAGCAACCTCTTCAAAAGGAACTGTATACGGAGCGCCAGTCACGAATTCAACCTTCTCCGTTGCGGGAGGAGCTTGAGTCTGAACGGACTCAGTCTGTGTCTCAGTCTTCTTGGCTTCCGTCGGCGGCTCCGGTGCTACATAGCTAGACGGAGCGGTCTCACGAGGGGTCAGATCCGTATGAATCTTACTCTCGTCAACCTTTCCACCGATGTCCGGATCGTTAGGACGAACCGGAGCAACGCTCGGGTCTTTCGGCTCGAGGGTCGTAACTGTGGTTGTCTGAGGTGTTGTTTCCTCAGGCGGTGCAGTTGTTGTCGGAGGCGGGGTCGTGGTTTTTGTCGGCGGATTCCAATCAGGAACATCCACCGGCTGACCGCCACACTGGATTCTCAGTTTGAGAATCGAACCGTCATCCCACTTGATTACGATTGCAGTACCGCCATCGTTTTGGGTGTTCTTGACAGTCAGTGCCGGACGTTTACCGTTGTCGTATGCGCCATTAATCTGGTACATCTGACTCGTGTAATTGTTCAGCTCTTCAGTGCTGATGTTACCCTTCTTAATCTCGTCCTTGATAGACTCAATCATTTTGAGGTATTCATCTTTATGACCTTTGCCGCCATCGTTGATGAAGTAGTCAGCTGCATCATTGGCTCTTGCACCAATCAGCGAGCTAGACCACTTATCGAGAAACTTTGTGCCGTGGCCCTGATCCATAGCCAGCGCAATCGCGCAGCCGAGGACAGGGTCAGCCTTACCATCATCCGAACCATCCATTCTTGCGAACAGATCATTCAGAGCGGTTTCGGCTTTGTTGTCGTCGAACTTCAGGGGTTTACCAAAATTGTAATCATTGTTGGCATCCCCGTCGTTCTGGACCTTGTCGTTCTCGTATTCCACCCACTCAGGAGTGGAGGTGTCATCGCCAGTGAAGCTAGACACCATATCTCCGTAGGCGCCGCCAGTCAGAAGACCGACGATAGCCGTCGAGAAGAGGAGAACGACGACCGTTGCGATCAATCGTCTCATTGAAGTCACCTCCTAGCGACTCTGTACGCAAAGGCTGCAATAGCCTGTGCTACGGCATAGACAACCCAGCTAACTGTTGCTCCTACAAGAACCGAGATAAGTCTGCACACGAATGTGCTGTATTTCGGTTCGGTATAGAGCACTGTGCCGGTTGCCTTATCTACGATGTTGGTTACCTCAGAAAGGAGAGAAGCATTAATATTGAGGCCGACAATGATGCCGGCAACAATTGCAAGGACGATCAGCAAGATGGTGAGCCATGTAGGAACACCGCCGCCGATTCTTGCGATGAGAGTACCCAGCATGGTGCGGGTATCCTCTCCTTCTCTTCTGACTGCCTTGGTAACCTCGGTGGCTGCTGCTGTCGTAACAGCACGGGACTTCTTGCCTTCAGCTTTGGTAGCCTTGGCATTCTCAACAGCTGCAGCAGTCACTACGGCTCTGGTGGCCTTGTGCTGCTTCTTGCTGTTTTTGGCGGTCTCTGCAGCGGCTGCTGCGATGACTGCCTGGGTCTGCTTGTGCTGCTTGCGGTTGTCCTTGGATGTTGCAGCTGCGGCTGCAGCGGCGATCTGGGCAACCTGCTTTGCAGTAGCAGGCTTGCCGGTGCTGGTCTTTTTGGTCTTCGTTGCCATATGATCAACCTCCTTAAGTTGTGGCAAAAAAATTTTCGGGCCTCCGAAGTATAAAAGCCCTTTGACTTATTGACACTTGCTCAAAAGTGTCGCCGTACACTGTTGTGCACGGTAACAGTCCGATTTTAATTAGCTCTTCTCGTAGGGCCTTGCGCGGTCTTACAATAAGATGGCCTTATTATATCAAATCTTTGCTTTTTTGTCAATAGCATTATAGGGGAGTTTACAGCACTAGCTTTTTGTTTTATCCATAAGCGGTTTGGGTGGTTTTTGGGGCCGTTTTTAGCGTCATTTTTGGCTATTTTTCAAACATTTGGGCCAGACCAGAGGTCTTAACAAGGCGCATATTTGTGTTGTTTTTTACGAAGCTCTCGATCGCCTCATGTTGGCTAATATCCGATTCTAGGATTAGTTTGCCCTGCTCGGCTAGTTTCGTATTGCTTTCTAAGATTAGATTTTTGATGTCTTTGAGACCAAAATCCTCGGAATAGAGGGCAGTTTCTGGCTCAAAATCCAGCTCTGGGCTGAGCCAATCCCAGTTTTTGTCCACATAAGGGAGATTTGCAACGATAATATCGAATTTTTCATCCACATTTTTTAAGAGATCGGATTTCTTGAACTCCAGATTTGCATGCAAATTTTTAGCGTTTTTCTCTGCTGCTAACAAAGCTTTTTCGGAAATGTCTACCGCCATGACATCGCTTTCGGGAAGCTCAAGCTTAAGAGTAATAGCGATGCAACCACTACCCGTGCCAACATCTAGAATTTTTGGTTTTTCTAGAGATAGTTCTTTAACAAGATCAATAATCGCCTCGGTTTCTGGGCGTGGAATAAGCGTATCTGAAGTAACCAAAAACTCCCTACCATAAAACTCCTTAGAACCAAGGATATATGCGACAGGTTCGTGGTTCTGGCGGCGTTTAAGATATTCTTCTGCCAGTTTTTGCTCGGATTCGGTCAATTCATAATCTGGATGGGCATGCAAAAAGACACGCTCTTTGTTAAGAGCGTGCGCTAGGATTAATTCCGCGTCGAGGTGGCTAATTTGCGATGTCGCTGCTCTTTTCAGCCATGAGCTCACGTTCATTTTTCTGTAGCTCCTCAATAATATCTTCAATATCGCCATTCATAGCAGCAGAGATGTTGCTGCGAGAGTAATGGATGCGATGATCTGTTATGCGATCCTGTGGGAAGTTGTAAGTACGAATCTTTTCGCTGCGGTCGCCAGTACCAATAAGAGATTTGCGAGCATCAGAAGCGTTGGCGCGATCCTCGGCAAGCTTGCGCTCCAAGAGGCGACTACGAAGAACGGTCATAGCCTTGATGCGGTTTTGTTGCTGAGAACGCTCGTCCTGCATAGCAACAACGAGACCAGTTGGCAAGTGAGTAATACGAACAGCGGAGTCGGTAGTGTTAACACCCTGACCGCCGTGACCACCAGAACGATAAATATCGATTCGAAGATCTTCTGGATTGATTTCAAGATCCTGCTCCTCTGCTTCAGGAAGAACAGCTACAGTTGCCGTACTAGTATGAATACGACCCTGAGATTCGGTTACTGGGATACGCTGAACACGATGAACGCCGCCTTCAAACTTTAGCTGACCATATGGGCGGTCACCAGAAACACGGAAGATAACCTCTTTGTAGCCACCAGCGTCATTAACGCTTTCGGACTGAAGTTCGACTTTCATATTATGAGTTTCAGCGTAGCGGAGATACATGCGATAGAGATCGCCGGCAAAAAGGCTAGCCTCGTCACCACCTGCGCCAGCGCGAATTTCGATAATAGCAGGCTTGTCATCGTTAGGATCGCGAGGAAGAAGCATCTCGGAAAGCTTAGCTTCGGATTCTTCGAGCTCTTTTTCAAGGTCGGCTTTGAATTCGGCAAGCTCGGCGTCAGTTTCAGCTTCTTTGATGTCGGATTTAAGCTGTTCGATTTTGTGACCTAGTTCTAGGAGATCATCAATCTCGCCAAGACGGCGATTTTTGGTTGCAAAATTTGCGTCAGCATAAGCATTTGGCTGACTAAGGAAGTCGGTAATCTCCTGTTTTTCTTTATTTAGGGCATCAAAATCTAGATTCATTAAGGGGTATTATAACATAAAAAAGCCCCGCGGGATGCGGGGCGAGATAAATTAAATATAGTAGGCACTAAGAAGAGTCGCCCAGCGGCCACGCTCCTTTTCTACCTCATCGGCAGTAGTCTCGTAGTTCTCGGCGATCATCTTGTCAGGCCAACGACTGTCAAGGTAATGTCTGCAGAAGCAATACAAATCTTCCTCGATGTCTTCGGACTTACTGTCGGGCTGATGCAGCTTTTTCTTGTAGTGTGCCGGAAAAGACAGTTCAATCTTGCCAGACTGATAGTCTCTAACCAGCGAACCCAGATCAAGTGCCTTTCTTACCGTTCCTTCGTTTTTACTCATATAAACGACCTCCTTTTTGGAACAGGATTATATTATTATAATATATTTTACCCTATCCGTCAAGATATGTGAGCCTAAGGTGATTCCGTGATATAATTCTTGATATGGATCTTTAGCTCAGTTGGCTAGAGCGTGCGATTCACATTCGCAAGGTCACTGGTTCGAGCCCAGTAAGATCCACCATTCAGGTTATAAAATACTTTTTAACTATTTCGTAATCTGTAAGTGTCTGTTAAATCCCTTGCAAAAAAAGAGGGCTATTTTTATGTCATTTTTGCGGCAAAAAATATGCCAAAAAACGTATTTTACCTCTATGATTTCGGCGGTTAAATCCCCAACAATTTGGTCTAGTCAATATATTTTAGTATTTCTTCGAACTTATCAAAGCCACTCTCTGAATTAATGTGGCCACCATTCTTTATGATGATTTGCCTATCAGTAATGGTATCGGCAAATTGTTTTTCGACATCGAACTTTACATATGGATCATTGTCTGAGTAAAAACAGACTATATCGTCGCAGTATTTCTTCACGTCTCCAAGATTATCGAAATACATTGGCTCGTTCACCGCGTCATAGTCGGAATTGATTCCTAGATAGTTATTAAAACCACAGACAAAAATGAGTTTTTTTACTCTAATATCATTCTTGATAAGATATTTGCAAACAAAGACTGGAGCAATACTATGAGCAATGATTATAGTATTTTTACCAATTGCCAGTTTATCTAGCTCATTACTCCAAGATTCAAAATTTTGTTTTCCGATACCAATCGGCATTTGTGGAGCAGAAACTTGCTTGCCCTTACTTTGCAATTCTTTCTTTAACCATGGGAACCAATTTCCTTTATTAGACCCAAAACTTCCGTGCAGAATTACATATTTTTCCATATAGCGTTATTATACCATTTTTGATATAAATCTTCTCCGTACGCTGTTAAAACCTGGCTTAGCGAGCCCCACCAGAGAAACTAAAATGCCCGCAGGGTATTTTTTGTTTCTCTGCTATAGGAGGTTACTGGGCGAGAACCAGAGGTTCGCGCGAGCAAGCTTCCGAGCGAAGCAAAAAATGCTTGCATTTTTATTTCCGAGGAAGCGCAGCGAAGCAAGGCTTTCGCCAGAAAGCCGCCGCCCAGTAAGATCCACCATAATGTATATGGATCGGCAAAAAGGCCGATTTTTAGTAGTATATTTCAGTTAATACCCTAAACAATCAGGTTATTATTTTCTAATTAGTACGTGATAGTGATATGAGCTAGCGGTTCGCTCTTTCATAATAAAATCTTCAACTTGAAAAACTTTCACGATTTCAAAGTCCTTGAATAAATCTACGATTAGATCATAGTCGGCATAAAAATGCGGTATGCCATTTTCCGGTCCATCCTCAACTCTAATTTTTGTGTTCTCGTCCACCACCGGCCAATCTTGCTGAAAACCCCAGGTCTGCTTTGAGCCTAAAGTCAAATAGCACTCTCCGCCTTTTCTTAAAACTCGTTTTAGCTCAGAAACAATTTTTCTCATTCCCGCCGTATCAGTATGAGATATTACATTGCGACAATAAATACAATCAAAACTATCGTCACTGTACGGCAAGTTCAACATATCACCAACTCGTAAATCGACTTTTACCCCTGCTCGCTCAGCGTATTCTTCCGTTCTTTCGATCGATGTTTCGCTTAAATCAAACCCGGAAGTATTAAACCCTGCTTTGGCAAATTGAATAGTATGCCTCCCCAAACCACAACCGAGATCGAGGAAATCGCTTTTGTTCTGGGAAAGCCATCGGTTGATGAGATAATAAGATTCCATCGCTGGCTCTTGCCAATATTTCTCGTGGTCGCCTTTTACCATATTCCAGTTCCATGCTTTAGAATCTATCATCTATTCTCCTTTCTACTATTATGCGTTTTATCTAATAAACGTTGCGCCCTTCTTTTCTAGCATTTGGAAGTATTTATCTTTCTTTTTCTCGAACATAGTTCCGATAGCTTTCGTATTCACGATAACTTTGAAACCATTTTCAATTGCACCAAGCGCAGTCAAAGCGACACAACCGCCGCCATCAACGCCTACTACTTCTACGGTGTCGATACCATTCTTCTGTAAGTGTTCAAGCAGTTGTGGATTAGAAAAAGCATCGCCTTTGTATTTATCAAAAACCGCATTGCCTTTTTTGAGCAAATCTTCGGCCAATTCGGCGCCCTTGTCGCCATCAAATATTTGTACCGGTGCAAGTTTATTAATGAAGTTATTCTTCATGAGATTGCGGATATAAACAATATTCTCATTAGCTTTTATTTCTTCATTAACTTTAGTGATAATATCACTGTCGTATTTGAAGAATTCTGCGTGGTCCTTACCAACACACGCTTCTTGCATATCAATTACAAGTAATGCTTTGCTCATTTTAAGTCGTCCTTTAGCCGATTATACCATTTAGCGTCAACTATTCTGTAATCCGTAAATACCTGTTGCCCCCGACAATTTGGCCTGGAGTTTCCATGGTATAATTGCAACAAGTTTTTAAGACACAAAAGATTAAAGCATCTTGTATTTCATTTTTATAACTTATTAAAACCTGATTAATTAAGCCCCTTGATTCATGCGGGGGCTTTTCTTTCTAAGAATTATTTTTCAGAATCTCAAGAACTCGTCTTTCTCGCTCGGCCATTTGCATCACGAATGAGTCATCACACCTAAGGGCAGCATTCGCAGCGATAGCCTCTTCGATCAGAACAAATTTCAATACAAAATCTAGTGATTTTTCACCCTCGTCTAGCGCCTGATTGCCAATCTCTTCTTCGACTTTGCAAGTATAGTAATAGTTGTTCTGAATATGAATAATATCTTTACCGGATTCATCGCCTTTCTGAATCTTTAGGACTTCACCAAATTCCTTAACCGAATCCGGGATTAGCGTCATGCCCGTCTCTTCTTTTATCTCACGAGTCAGCGTTTCTAGATGAGTCTCGTCGCCTTCGATTCCACCGCCTGGAAATTTATAGAAATGAAGTTTCTTGCTATAAATCATGGCAATATTGCCCTTTTCGTCAAAAACAATGCCACGAACCGACGGACGATAAAACTTTTTGCCGTTTGAGTTATAATCTTTCAAATCTATAGTAAAGAGATGTTTCATAGTTCTATTATTACATTTTTCTCGAAAAGGTCTTTACATTCCATTTCGCTTATGCTATATTGAGCTTACAAAAGGTCAAAATAAAAATATTAAAAAACAAATGGGAGGTTTTATATGGCTAAGAAAAAGGCCAATTTTGGCGGCAAGCTGTTAATTGTTGCTGCATGTGCAGCCACAATTGCACAATTTCCTATCTCGCAGGTCAATGCATATTCCGAGGACGTAGTCCCAGCTTTCGCTACTACATTAGGAATCAGCGGTTCTGACTGGGTTAGCGGCTCGGTCGTAGGTAGCGACGGCAATCTTGTAGTCGTTGGCGTTGGCGAAATTGATGGAAGTATTGATACTGCAGTCATCGCTAAATATTCTCCAAAAGGAGAGATGATTTGGGGCACAACGCTTGGCGGAACCGAATCTAACGGCACATTCATGTACGACGTCGAGCAGCTCAAGAGTGGTAATTATTTGGCTGTCGGCGAAATTGATGGCGAACCAACAGTTTTTGAAATCAATGGCGAAGACGGCAGCGTCGTGAGCACTTCAGATGTAAGCACGAAAGTTACAAGTATTGCCATTGATGAGTCATTCGATAACCCTCAATTTGTTGGCGTAGATGGCGAAAACGATTCAATTTATCTCTTTTCCTATAATCCACAGACTAATGGATATATGCTTCAGAATGCTACCAATATTCAGGATGGCAAGCCGATCAGAGCTATCGAATCTAATGGTAATAATGGCTATGTTGCAGTAGGCTTCGATAATACTGGTGACGACGATCATAACTCTAGCGTTCTTTACTACGGTGACCGTGCAAGCGCATATCCAACAATTAAGACAATCTTGAGCCGTGGCACAGTTATTAATAACGTAATTCCTTACGGCGATGATTATATCGGCGTCGGTCAGGAAAGCGGCTGCTTCTATATCGCCAAGATTAATAGCGAAGGTAGCGTAACCGATGAGTATATCCTAGGCGGCGACAATGCAGCGGATAAGATTTCTCAATTCCATTCCGTAAAAGCTCTAGATAATGGTGAAATTGTTGCAGTAGGTACTTCAAACTATACAAGTTCCGCTATTAACCCTCAAGGCGGTAGCGATGGTATTATCGCGCGTTTCTCTAGCGACCTAAGCTTAATTTCCGCATTGAACCCATCCGGCGAAGGTGACGATGAGCTTTATACGGTCGCCGCAAATGGCAATAAATTCTATGTGGGTGGTTCTTCTACATCTTCAGATATCGGCATCGACTATTCTGGCAACGAAATGTATAGCATTATCGCAGGCTACGGCCAAGGCGTAACCGCAGACGTCACCTTCCATATCGATGGTGACATTCCAGAGGGCGTAGACGCTCCAGAAGATGGCGAATATCACTTCACAGAAGATGGTAACGATCTTCCTATCCCAGGCAGCACCGACGATCAGCTCTTCAGTGGCTGGTATACGGATGAAGGTCTAGAAAACGAACTAGACGACCAGGTCCCAAGCGACGATTTGGATCTTTATGGTAAATACTTCGACGTAGAAACCGAAAATCTAAACGATCTAGATACCTTTGACCACTGGTGCGAATACCAGAACGAGGGCACTCTCCTTGTCTGTACAAACCCAGAAGGCAATACCATTACCGCAGGTGAAACTTCCGATCCATTCACTCCACAGGTACCAAGCGTTATCATGGATGATGCCGCTACTGGTAAATGGGTATCCGATGATCCAACTATCGCAACCGTAGATCAGAATGGTAAAGTAACCGGCGTCTCCGAAGGCACGACAAATATCCGCTTCATCGTCTATGACGAAAACGGCAATATTATCTACGAATACGTGCTATCCTTCACTGTTAAGGCAGCCGCAAACCCAGATACAGTTGACGTGACTCCAATGATTCTTACCATTGCAGCCTTCTCTGCAGTAAGCTTCGCAGCAATCTTCCGCAGAGCATTCAATAAGCGCTAATAAGCCTTAGATAGCAAAAATACGGCACATTAAGTGTCGTATTTTTGTCGTGTTTTTATACCCTTAGCTTTTGCAGAAGTTTTACCTACTCGCGCGCAAATTCGTGCAGAACCCCCTTGATTTGAACTATTCTATAGATTCAATTTCGCCATTCTTGAGATGAAGGATTCGCTGATTGCGGCTTCCGCGGAACTTAAGAGTTAAATCTCGCTCCGCCTGGATAAATGGGCCATCAATCAGAGCATCGAGCTCTTTGACGAATTCCCAAGCAACAGAATCGCGTGGGATTTTTTCGTAAACCAATCCTGAGAATGACCAAACATTCCAGCCAAGCTCTTCGTGGCAGAATTTTGCGATTTCTAGACATGCTTTTGCCTGAAGTAGCGGTTCGCCACCACAAAAAGTAATGCCGCTCTGCCCTTTGAGCTTGCGTAGCTCTTCTTTTACCTTTTCGATTTTAACTGGCATACCAGTGTCTTCTTCTGCCCAAGTTTCTGGGTTCTGACAGCCTGGACAGTGCTGGCGACAGCCCTGGGTCCAGAGCACTGCTCTGAGACCTGGACCATTTACGATCGAGTCGCTTTCGAGGTCACCCGAAAGGAGAATATATCCTTCGGGGACCTTCAATTGTGGTTCACAAAGCTTTTCGAACCATGGCTTTGGTGAACTAGAGACAGCGGCTGGACCTTTTGCTTCTTTCGTCATTATTTCTTTCCGACAGCAGCTTTCGCCTTAGATTTCTTACATTCGCGCTCTACCTTGGTCTTTACATCATACTGACCAACAGCAACATTGTGCTTTACGCGAGCCTTTTCCTCTGCCTTTTTACCGTCATTCCAGCGTTCGAGAGAGCCGACTAGGTAGCCAGTGATGCGGCGTAGGCGTTCGAAGCCAAATTCTCCATCGGTTTCATGGCGGCCACAACCTGGGCAAGTTTCACCCTTGATGATACCGGAGTAGCCACAAACAGGGTCGCGGTCGACTGGGTGATTAACTGAACCATAACCAATGCCAGCCTCCTTCATATGGCGAATAACAGCTTCGAAAGCTTCGATGTTTTCGCTTGGGTCACCATCCATCTCAATGTAGGTGATATGACCTGCGTTACAGAGGTTATGATATGGAGCCTCAATATCGATCTTTTCAAAGGCAGAGATTGGGTAGTATACAGGAACATGGAAGGAGTTCGTATAGAATTCGCGGTCAGTTACGCCCTTAATTTCGCCATAGTTCTTCTTATCCATTCTAGTAAAGCGACCAGATAGACCTTCTGCTGGAGTTGCGAGAAGTGAGAAATTGAGGTGGTTCTTCTTGCTATATTCGTCACACTTATCGCGCATGTGACCAATGATATCTAGACCGAATTCTTGAGCTTCAGCAGATTCGCCATGGTGTTTGCCAATCATAGCAACTAGGGTTTCTGCGAGACCGATAAAGCCGATCGAGAGAGTGCCGTGCTTGATTACTTCGCGGAGAGTATCATTTGGATTTAGCTTTTCAGAGTTAAACCAGTTGCCCTGACCCATGAGGAATGGGAAGTTCTTAACCTTTTGGTTAGCCTGGAATTCGAAGCGCTCTAGGAGCTGATCGCGACAGAGATCCATAAGATCGTCTAGTTCACGATAGAAACCATCCCAGTCTGCCTCCTTACGTTCGCCTAGTGCGATACCGTGTTTGATGCCGATACGGACAAGGTTAAGGCTCGTGAAGCTGTTATTACCACGGCTAACTGGAGTACCGTCGGATTCTGGGAAGACGGAGCTCATAACACGAGTACGGCAGCCCATGGTTGCGATTTCTGTATGGTAATCACCTGGCTTGTAGTACTGAAGGTTGAATGGAGCATCAATGAAGGTGAAGTTCGGGAATAGGCGCTTGCTGGAGACTTCCATACTGCGCTTGAAGAGATCGTAGTTTGGATCACCAGGATTGTAGTTTACGCCTTCCTTCACCTTGAAGATTGAAATTGGGAAGATTGGCGTCTCATGATGGCCAAGACCGTTTGCAGTAGCTTCTAGAAGCATCTTGGAGACTAGGCGACCACTTGGAGTAGTGTCTGTACCGAAGTTAATGCTTGTAAATGGAACCTGGGCACCTGCACGAGAATGCATTGTGTTTAGGTTGTGAATGAAGCCTTCCATTGCTTGGAGGGTCTGCTTTTCGGTATCTTCGTTAGCGTCTCTGACGACTGCTTCTGGGAGCTTGAGCTTCTTGATAGCTTTTTCGTCACCATAGCTTAAGTCTTCTGGGATAGTAACTTTTAGTTCTGTACCAGTGAAATCTTCAAATTTCTTGATGTTTTCGCTTAGACTCTTACGGAAAGTCTTATCTACGCTTGGAGCGAGAGCATAATCGAAGTTTGGAATAGATTGACCACCATGTTGTTCGTTCTGGTTTGCCTGAAGGATAATTGCACATAGGGCGGCTGCGGTACCGATAGACTGAGGCGTACGGAGGAAACCATGGCCAGTATTGAAACCATGTTCAAAGAGTTTTAGAGGGTCGGTCTGGCAGCAGGTAAGAGTACCGGTGGCTAGGAAATCTAGATCGTGAATATGAATATCGCCATTATCATGAGCGTAGCTAAAGCGTGGCTGCATAATGCAGACCTTGGCATATTCCTTCGAGCCTTCAGCACCAAACTGAAGCATTTTGCCCATGGCGGAGTTACCGTCAACGTTTGCATTGCCTCGCTTAACATCGGAATCCTCACTTGCATCAGCACCAGAAATCGTCTGGTAGATCTGCATAAGCTTGGACTTTGCCTCGCGCTTGCGGTTGCGCTCTGCGCGATATTCGATATATTCCTTTGCGGTCTTCTTGAAAGCGGACTGCATGAGAACCTTCTCAACGATATCCTGAATCTGCTCGACGCTAGGAATGCGAACTTTTACTTCTTCCTCGGCAACACGAAGCACCTTCTCGGTGATATTTGCTGCACGATCGTGGCCAAATTCGCCCGTGGCTGCACCTGCCTTAGCGATGGCTTCTGTTATTTTTTCTGGATTGAAAGCTCTGACTTTGCCATCACGCTTTCGAATTGACTTAAACATATTACCTCCGTATGTTTTTTCAATTTTCAATTTCTAATGAATTTTGTTATTCCAGCACGCCATATGTAGTGTGTGTTGAAATAATGGTAACGCTATATGTGGAGCCCTGCAATACTGTTTGTAAATAATACAACGCCTAACAGATTGATGATTTTTTGGCTTCAGACGCTATATATAGTGTTTCCGCTTTTGCTTATACGCTATTTTTATTTTATAGTTTTTGTGTTTGCTAATGCGAACATAACACTATTTTAAGACTAATCGATTACAAATGTAAATATCGATATTCTATGCATTTGGTGATATACTGTAGGCATGAACGATATCGCAGATTTTATGGCACAAATTGGGCAAGATATTGCTAAGGCTCGCGAGCGCCGCAATATGACCCAGACTGAACTTGCTAAAAAGATTGGCACTAGTCAATCAGCGATCAACCGCATCGAGCACGGCAAACAGAATGCCTCTCTCGAGATAATTAGCAAGATTTCAAAGGCTTTAAATCAACAAATTGTCAGCATTAGCAATGGCTCTACTCAGAGCTATCGCATCCGTGGTGGCAATGCTTTGCATGGTTCCGCAAAGATTAACACCTCTAAAAATGCCGCTGTAGGCCTTCTTTGCGCTAGCTTGCTCAACAAGGGTACTACTACTCTACATCACCTTGCGCATATCGAGGAAGTATATCGTATTATCGAAGTCCTCAAATCTATTGGCGTAAAGGTCGTTTGGAACGAGAAGAATAACAGTCTAAAAATCACTCCGCCAGAGAAACTCGATATCGATAGCCTAGATAATGCTGCTGCACGTCGCACGCGCTCTGTCATTATGCTTATGGGCGTTCTCCTACATCATTTCGGTAGCTTCCGCTTGCCTTATGCTGGTGGTTGCTCGCTTGGTACTCGCACGGTCGGTCCACACCTTATGGCGCTTAGTCACTTTGGCCTAGAAGTTGACGCCAAGAGCGAATCCGGGTTCTACCTTGCTCGCGTAAATCCTATCAAGGACAGCGAGCGCAAAATTGTGCTTATTGAGCGTGGCGATACCGTCACAGAGAATGCCGTTATGGCTGCCGCTTTGACTCCTGGCATTACCAGAATCGTTGGCGCTAGCCCGAACTACATGGTTCAGGACGTCTGCCGCTTTGTCGAGAAGCTTGGCGTTAAGATCGAAGGTATCGGTACTACAAATCTAACCATCCATGGCGTCGAAGAGATTAATACCAATGTAGACTTTACTCCTGGTGAAGACCCAATTGAGGCTATGAGCTTTATTGCAGCCGCAATCGCAACCAAATCCGAGCTAGAAATTAAGCGCATCCCAATCGAGTTCCTCGAGATTGAATTCGAAGTTATGCGCAGCATGGGTCAGAAGATCGAAATTACCAAGGAATACATCAGCGAGAATGGCTTTACAAAGCTTATCGACGCTACATTCTATCCATCTAAGCTCGTCGCTCCAGCCGACAAAATTCACCCAATGCCATTCCCTGGACTCAATATCGACAGCTTGCCATTCTTCTCTTTGATTGCCGCGCAAGCCGAAGGCCGCACAATGATTCATGACTGGGTATTCGAAAACCGCGCAATCTATTCTACGGAACTTAATAATCTTAATGCCAAGGTCGAATTGCTCGATGCTCACCGCATCTTTATCTATGGCCCAACCAACTGGCGTCCAGCCGAGATGATGGCTCCATCTGCGCTTCGCCCAAGCGTTGTAATCATGCTCGCAATGCTCGCCGCACCTGGCACATCGATTATCCGCAACACCTACTCTATCGCACGCGGATACGAGAAATTCGCCGAACGCCTTTGCGAACTAGGCGCAGATATTGAACTACTCAGCGACATTTAATCTTTTAAGGAATCTATTATGGACAAAAAACATATTTTTCTAATTGGTGGCGGCGAAATCTCCGAACGCGAGACCGAAGCTATCGACAGAGCAGCCCTAGAAGCACGCCAAAAGACTGGCGCAATCGTCTTTATTGGTGCCGCCGCTGGCGACTCCGAGGGTTATTTCGAGTGCTTTAAAACTTATTACAGCACGCTCTGCGACAATAAAGATTTCGTATTTCTAAAATCTGACGCTTCGAGCGAAGAGGCAAGAAAAACCATCCTCGATGCAAGCCTAGTCTACTTAGGCGGTGGAGACACTCAGGTTCTTAAAGATACATTAGATAACTGGAATGCAAAGCAAATCTTTGAAGACGCCATCGCATCTGGCACGATACTAGCCGGCATCTCTGCTGGCGCTTACGTGCTTGTTAATGATTGGTTCTACTACAATAACGGAACAATCGAAACGGGCTCTGGCTATGGCCTGGCTCCGATTAACCTCGAATGTCATTCTACAGAAGAATCACGAAAAAGTATCGAGGCACAAACCGAAAAGGACTTTATTTCGCTCAAGAATTGCGAATACTATAGCTACTAACCTAAACAAGGCATAAAAAATACCCCGCATCGCTGCGGGGTATTTGCTTTAGAGAGATGGATAAGATTAGTATGCCTTTGCGAAATAAGCAAACTTGCGAGCCGGCTTACCGCACCAAGCACACTTGCAGTGTTCGTCGATTGCGGTGTCATCAAGCGGCATATTGCGCGAGCTTGCACCAGTGGCTTCCTTGATCTGGAGTTCACACTCAGTCTCGTTGCACCACATCATCTCTGCCATGTCGCCGTCCTGAATTGCCTGCTTCAGTGCGTCCTGAGAAGTAACCTTGCGCACCATGCGATTAAGCTGCTCCTTGGCAGCACTCAGCAAGCGCTCATGATACTCGTCTAGTTCGGCACGAATCACTTCGTCTGTCAGTTCGGACAATACACAGCTCTTTGCAACGCCATCACGGAGCTTAAGATCTACAGTATCTTCTGCGATTTCTTTTGCTCCGATTGCTACGCACATCGGAATGCCGCGCAGTTCGGAATCGTTATACTTAACGCCCGGACGCACATCTCTGAGGTCTGCCTTTGCACGCAGTCCAGCTTTTTTGAGCTTAGCCGCCAGGTCCTTGCAGTATTCGATAACCTTTTCGTCCTGGCTGACTGCCACAATCTGAACCTGAGTCGGAGCAATACGAGGCGGAATCTTCAGACCCTTATCGTCACCATGAACCATGATGATAGCACCGATCAGGCGAGTAGATACACCCCAGCTTGTCATCTCGACGAAATGCTCAGCATTATCTTCGCCAACGAAGCATACATTAGCCATCTTGGAGAAGTTTGTGCCCAGATAGTGAATAGTGCCCATCTGCAGTGCTCTGCCATCCGGCATGAGACCTTCGATGCTGTACGATTCAACCGCTCCGGCAAACTTCTCTTTTTCAGACTTTCTGCCCATAAGAGTCGGCACAGCAAGATAGTCCTCGCAGAAATCGTGGTAAATAACCGTCATTTCTGCCACCTCTGCACGTGCTTCTTCTTCAGTTGCATGCGCAGTATGACCTTCCTGCCAGAAGAATTCTGATGTTCTCAGGAAGAGGCGAGGATGTTTTTCCCAACGCATAACATTTGCCCACTGATTAATCTTCAGCGGCAAATCACGATAGGAAGTAATCCAGCGCTTCATGCTCTCGTGAATGATAGTTTCGGATGTCGGTCTTACTACCAGAGGCTCCGGCAGCTTTTCGCCGCCCGCATGTGTTACAACCGCAATCTCAGGGCTAAAGCCCTCGACGTGTTCCTTCTCTCTTGAGAGATAGGAATACGGAATCAGCAGCGGGAAGCAAACGTTTTCTGCGCCATGGTCTTCGATCAGGGAATTAAGATTACCCTTGATGTTCTCCCAGATTGCGTTGCCGTAAGGCAGCATAACCATGCAGCCCTTTACCGGCGCATGTTCGGCGAGCTGAGCACGAGCCACGACTTCCTGATACCAGTCAGTCGGATTCTCGCTCAGCGACGGAAGTTTTTTGTACTTTGCCATTGTTATTCCTCCATTCTTTGCAGAAGTGCAGATAAGGATATCTCTTCCTTAATCCGCTCCTCGCGAAGTAGTTCAAATACACCAGCCGGCGTATTTTTGCCAAGTGTAATGCGAATAGGCGCACCGATAAGGTCGGCATCAATAAATTTTCGTCCAAGACCACAATCTCGATCATCCAGAAGTATTCTGTGGCTAAAAGTCTGCATCTTGTCCGCCAATTCTGTAGCCTCGCTTAATCTTGCCTTATTCGATATGATCTGAACTTCAAATGGCGCTATGTTTTGCGGCCAAACAAAGCCGTTTCCACAGCGACATTTCTCTGCCAGAAGCTGCATACAGCGCGTTACGCCAATTCCCGCGATTGCCATATAGCTTTCGCTCTGAATTAAGCCTGCGCTCAGCATTCCTTTGGAAATAGAGTTGTTCAGATAGCTAACGTCACCCAGTTCTGCCGCATCAATCTGCACAGTACCAGAATGACATGTTGGACAATAGTCTAACTTCGTACGATAATGCTGGCCGCACTGCGGACAAGAGTATACCTGGCACTGCTTCGATTCGGACTCAGTCCAATACGAATACAATGCACCCCGGTTCGCTTCATCCAGATCATTATCGAAAACCCGAAGAGCAAGTTTTGCATCGAAGCCTAGCTGTTTAAAAGCCGATTCGAGCAAACCTGCCAACTTTGGTATACCTTTATTCCTTACGTCATCAGCATCACTTCCAACATAGTAGAAATCCGCCAAACGAAATACGTTCGAACGGACCAATCCTGAAGTTGGGCGATACTCGTTTCGGAATCGCTCGCCAAGTGAGTATATAGCCAAGCTCTCGCCTGGCATTTTTACATCGGCAAGCTTCGTATAGACTTCTTCTGCGCTAGCGCCAAGAACGTAATCGACTGCATTATTTCCTTTAGTAAAGAACATGCATTCGCTAAAACGTTCCAGACGGCCAGAGCTTTCCCAGAGTTCACTGTTCTGTAAGGCTGGCGCACGCAGTTCATAAAAACCTGCCGATTGCGCCTCCTGATGAATAACAGACTCAATACTCCGAAGAAGCATCGTACCGAGTGGGAGCAGAACATAGAGTCCCGCCCCCTGCTTCAGTACATATCCCCCGGCATTGAGCAAATCAAGCGTCGTCGCCTCGTTTGGCGGACGTCTAGTGTACAGGATTGCCGGATTCATATCTCATTCCTCCTCATCCATAAAGATGTCGAGGTTTTTGATAATATAAGCCGGTGCTGCACGCATAAAAGCACAGCGTCCTTCGTCCATCTCGCGGCCCGTAAGCACACGATATGCCGGACAAGGTCCGCCACAATATCCGAGTGCGTAGCAGCTCTTGCACTTTTCAGGAAGAGTAAACTTCTGACCATTGCAGGTCTCGAAGGCTTCACCCCACTTCTGTGCGCAGAACGAAAAGCGTCCGTCCGGACTAACCGAGCAAAGGTATTCCTTGCCCAGGATAGAACATGCCGAATGACGACGTTTTTCATTAGAAATCGCCGAAAGAACCGGGGTCAAAACCGAATCGACTTCGACACCCTTTTCCTTTGCGTAACGTGTGATTTCGACAAGCGCCTCAACGTGCTCTTCGCTTCCCATTACCCAGCGGAGCGTATCATATTCGAACGGCTCGTTTACCGTGAATGTCTTCATCGGAAACTCGTCGAGAATATACTTCGCCTGAGTAATAATCTGGTCAGCGCAAGTCGGGTTCGGCGTTATCAGGACATGGATTTTGATTCCCGCCTGAGCCATCTCGAAATATTTCTGCCGAACAACACTAAAAGTATCGCCAGCCGAAACATCGGGACGCAGACGATTGTGCGTCTCCTTGTCGCCATCGATCGATACGCCAACACTAAAGTTGTGTTCCTTGAAGAAATCGATGATTTCGTCAGTCACAAGCATAGCGTTTGTCGTAATCGAATAAGTTGGCTGAAGGATTTCACCTCGCTCAGCAGCCGCATCAAGAAGTTCAACGGCATACTTAATCAGGTCGAACTTTAAGAGTGGTTCACCGCCAAAGAACTGGTAGTTTACCGGATTAGTCAAGTTCTTGCTGTTGTCGATAGTTTTTGCAATGACCGCTTCCAGCGTCTCGCGCGTCATAACCTTGCGCGTAGCAAGATTCTTCGTCACGAAACAATCTATGCAACGGAGATTGCAGCATTCAGTGAGCGCAATACGATATGCGCAGGGTACCATCTCGGAGAAGTCCAGATCAATGGCTTCGAGCTCGAGTTTGTTGTCGGTATCGTCAGAATAATCTTCCGTTACTTCAAACATCTCAAGCGTATCGAAGTCGAGCATCACTGGCACTCCCCAAGAAGTTTCGTAAACCATTTTCAACTTAGCTCACTCCTTCCAGAATACGGGATTGTCAAACAAAGACACACAATGCCTGCCAAAGCAAGCACCGCGCTTCGTTTTTTCACTCTTGGACATCTGTTCTTTCACGAACTCTCGATCGTCGGTCAAGATATTAGCCAGACTTTCATCTATATGAAAACAAGGATACAAGTTACCCCGAGCATCACAGACAAAATAGCTTTTACCCATCTGACAATCGTTTACCCTGAATTCAGGATTAGTATATGCGTCGTGACAGAGCTGAACGTATTTGTCGGTATGAGGTTTATTTACCACGTTCCTACATTCGTCCATAGCATTGCCAAGCATTTCGTAATCCTGAGCTTCCTTCGAGAATACCGGCTGATAACGAACATCCTCTACCCCTTTATCCAGGAGCCAGCGCAGCGTGTGCGCCGCGAGAAGTGCGTTACTTTGCGTTATTACGGTTGTCGTCGAAAGTTTTGTGTAGCCTTTTTTCTGCAGAGTATCAATCAGCCTAACGGCATCCTGATAGTACCC
>JAUMYE010000065.1:0-2729 GCA_030528815.1 Candidatus Saccharimonadota bacterium
CCGCCAAGCGCCGTCGAATTATCCTTAATACAAAGTACCTTCAAAATGCCGTCGCCAAGCGTCAAAGCCTGCTCGACCGATGACGAAATACGGCTCTCCATATCTGGAGCCATAACATAACGATCCACGACGATTTCAATATCGTGGTAAAGATTCTTATCTAGCTCTGGCCACTCATCAAGAGAATAAATAATACCGTCAACGCGCGCACGCGCAAAACCTTTTGCCTGATACTGCTCGCCGATATGAGAGAAAGAACCTTTCTTGTGCGAAATAATTGGCGCCAAAATCATGAGCTTAGAAGAAACCTTCCAAGACAATACCTGATCAATCACATCCTGGACGCTACGCTTTGCAACCTCTTTATGACAAATCGGACAATGCGGCACACCAATACGAGCAAAGAGAAGACGAAGATAATCATAGATTTCGGTAACGGTTGCGACCGTAGAACGAGGGTTGCGCGAAGTGGATTTCTGATCAATCGAAATAGCAGGAGAAAGGCCAGTAATCATATCAACGTCAGGCTTATCCATAACGCCTAGGAACATACGAGCATAAGACGAAAGAGACTCAACATAGCGACGCTGACCTTCAGCATAAATCGTGTCAAAAGCAAGTGAAGATTTTCCGGAACCAGAAAGCCCCGTCATGACAACGAGCTTATCTCGCGGAATGTCAATGTCTATGTTTTTAAGATTGTTCGCGCGCGCACCGCGAATCCTGATTGCGTCTCCATCCATGGCTAGAAATTATACCTTAAAATCGCCCAAAAATCCAGTAGCCAAGACTTGCGTAGATTATCTTTTTATTTTCTAATCAATACTTTTATGGCCATGCAAAAGCGCCCGAACAAGTCGAGCGCTTAGGATTTTAGATACCGTCAAATGTGACCATATTGCCGCCGTTGTCATCCGGATATTCATCGTCGTCCTCGTAATGATCAAGCTCATCACCAAGATCGTCGATATCAGCTTCAGCGGGACCTTCGTCGTCATCATCGTCGGCTTTTTCTGCCTCGATATCCATCTCTTCGAAAGATTCGTCGAAATCGCCATCGATGCTTTGAATCGAAACGGCAGACCAAATGTCATCATCGCCGTCGCCTTCGATAGAAACGACCGTTACGACATCTTCTTTGGACTCGTGTTTGACTTCATAGGAAATGCTATATGTTGAAATAACAATGCAAGTTCCTACGCCTGGAGCAAAACTTGAAACTTTTCGGTTCGTAAGCTCTACATAGTCCAAAGGAGCAGAACAACGCGCCGCGACCTCGGTCGTGAGCGCAGGATCATCCTCGATCAGCTCGTCAAGATCATCAATCCAGCTTATTCCATAAGCTGCTGTCAGAACTTCAACACGAACATCGATCGAGACCTCTTCGTCGGGAACAAATCTTTGAAAACAAGAATCTTTCAACTTAGCATCATTGCACACAATCGCTCTTCCACGCGAAGATGTTTCGCTATTCGGAAAGAAGCGAACAATGATTTCCTCGCCGTTAACTCTTGTTGCAAAGTAGTTCTTACACCCGTCAATATACAGTCTGTACATAATTCACCTCCACGTAAGCCCGCCGGCAGATTGTTTTGTCTGCCGCGGCTTTTTCTGCGGCAGCTTTAACAACCTGATCCCAAGTCGCTAAAGTTGCCGCAAAACGGAGATGTGGTATCTAATTCAATATCTTAAAGTACATACCCTTATTATACCATAAACGGCATAAAAAATCAAGCGCCGCACGGAGTTTTACCTCTTTAGCGACGCTTTGATACGCATTTCGATTTTGCAAATCATCATTCCGGATCCCAGGGCCAAATCGGCCGCCCCAGCACAAAAGCACGAAGGATCAGCTGACCGTCAGAGAGCTCACTATACTTCCCGGATTTACGAATCTCCTTAAGCCAAGAATCGCCATGCTCCTCAAGGAAGAGAAGAGAACGTACACTCATCGGCACGTCGTAGGTCGAAATCGACTTAAAGAAACCAGCCGGCACACCGCAGGCATCTGCATAGCGTATACCGTTTACGTCGCGTACTCTCCAGCAGCACATCTCACCCTCATATTCGGCAGCATAATAGACATCATTCGGCCCGAAATCGCGACAGATGAACCACTCATTACGAGTCAGCTTATCGCGCGCATAGCTGAGCTTGTTACAAATCAGCTCTCCAGGCTTTCCGTCGGCAATATACTGCTGAATCATCTCGCCATTTGCCTTCCAGCGACGCTCGACCGTTCCGTCTTCGTATTCAACCTTAGGAAGCTCGTAAACATCCTTGATTGGCTTACCAAGAATGAAGACGGCGATCTCTACGGTCTTTGCTGCGGACAGGACAATGCGTCCTCTTTCCGCGAGCGAATCGAGCCAGGCCGTACCGTACAGGTTCATGAAGGATGCGATACGAATGTCCTTAGGCGTAATACCGAGCTGAATCTCATAGCTCTCAATCTCGCCGTCAGGAGCATTGCATTTTGTTACGAAGTCCTTGTTAATAACCCTGAAATAGTGAGTCTTGCCCAGCGCGTCAGAAAAAGCGAAATACGAATAGTCTTTATCTCTCAGAAACCAATATTTCATGAAAAACACCCCCTTAGGTTTTAGAATCGAAATGCGTTTTAAAGAGCAAAGTATCTTATCTTTATATCACATACTATAACCGCAAATCAAAGAGACGCCAAGAGTAAAAACCTGCTTTCGTGGTATAATATTCTTATGCAAAATCTA
>JAUMYE010000065.1:2739-5627 GCA_030528815.1 Candidatus Saccharimonadota bacterium
AGAGAAATATCCAGAATTTATCTTTGATTCTTTCGAAATGCAAGCTCTGCCTACAGGCATCTTTGTTGAATATCTCTACAAGCTTGGCGAGCACGAGTTTCGCCCAACTGTCACCATCCCGATCGAAAGCGTCTCCAATAAAGAGATAAACAACAGCTTCCTACATGAGCTTTTCTTTAATTTTGGCATCATTAACGCTATTAGCTACTACAAGCTCACTTGCGCTCCAAAATTCGTTATTCGCGCTGGCCAGCTCGACGACACCCAGAAGTTCTTCTTCCGCAAGCTCTTCTATAATGGTCTTGGCGAATTCATGTTTGTAAACAACATCGATATTCCATTCGAATCTTTCATGACCATCGAATGCGAAGAGCATCCAGAAAATGAGCCTACCGTAGAGGACGGAGAGGATTCCCCAGAAGAAGACAACAACTCTGACTTCAACCCAGAAGAATCCGTCAAGAAGCCAGCCGATCGCTTTAATATTGGCCATAATTTCCATGGCAACCTAATCACGGTTGGTGGCGGCAAAGATTCCGTCGTTGCTCTTGAGGCTCTTCAGTCCATGCATGCCGACAACCTTTGCTTCCAGTACAATCGCGACCTTTACCCAGAAAACGTCGCCGCGCTTGGCTGCATTAAACTCGCAGGCTACAGAAGCGAAGATACGATTGACTTCAATCTCACTTTCGATAAACACCTTCTCGAGCTAAACAAAGAAGGCTATCTAAACGGTCATATCCCATTCTCGTCTACGCTTGCTTTCGCAACCCTTATTGGCGCCTATCTAAACAACCGCAAATATATCGTTCTATCCAACGAAGCCAGCGCCAACGAAGGCAACATCTTTGGTACGAATATCAATCACCAATATTCAAAGAGCTATGAGTTCGAGCAAGATTTCCAGAAATATGTCGCCTATTATCTAACCGAAGAGATCTACTACTTTAGTATCTTGCGCTGCCTAAACGAGTTTGAGATTGTTCAGAAATTCCTCAAATTCCCAAGCTATCTCAAGGTCTTCCGCAGCTGCAATGTTGGCACAAAAGAGAACAAATGGTGTGGCCACTGTGCCAAATGTCTCTATGTCTACATCATGCTTTATCCGTTCGTAGACAAAGCCGTGCTACACGAAATCTTCGGCCATGACTTACTAGACGACGAGACTTTGACGGACATCTTCAATGGCCTAATCAATCCAGATCTTACTAAGCCATTCGAATGCGTCGGTACAAAAGCCGAGATTTGCTACAGCCTCGACCTTGCCGTTCAAGAAAAAGAAATCGAGGGCCTACCAAAGCTCCTCAAGGCTTATCGCAAAGCCGGCTATAATCAATTCCGCGAATACAACATTCCGACCTATTACAACCCAGAACATGGCATACCAGAAGATTATCTAAAGCTAATCCTAGACCTATGAAAAACGACATCATTCAATTCTTAAGAGGAAAAAGCATCCTCATCCTTGGCTACGGACGAGAAGGGCATTCTGCACTAGAGTTTATCCAGAAAAACCTACCAGACGCCGCCGTAGCAGTCGCTGACATCAATCGCATTGAGATTGATGGCGTACTCACTTTTTATGGTCCAGATTATCTCAAGCACTGCAAAGATTTTGACGTTATTATCAAATCCCCAGGCGTAGCAATCAAGAACGATATCAGCGACGAAGACAAAGAAAAGGTTACTTCATTAACCGATTTATTCCTATGCTTCTGTCAAAACCCAATCATTGGTATCACTGGCACAAAGGGCAAGAGCACAACTTCGTCTCTCGTCTACCATATTTTGAATCACTGCGGCAAGAAGGCGCTTCTAACTGGCAATATTGGCCAGCCGTGCTTTGATATCATCGATCAGCTAGATTATGAAACAATCGTTGTTTTTGAGCTATCCTGTCATCAGCTAGAATACGTCCGCACTAGCCCACACGTTTCAATCTTACTTAACCTTTACGAAGAGCATTTTGATCACTATGCCAAGCCAGAGGATTATTTCCGCGCAAAAAAGAATATCTATCGCTTCCAGAGCAGTGAAGACCTTCTTATCTATGGCGACATTTTCGAACATGCCACTCGCGAAGAAATTGAAGCGCTCGATTCCGAAACTATCGAGATTTCAAGCATCAATATCGACGATGGAGATATCCATACTAGCCTCCTTGGCGAACACAACAAGAATGATATTCGCGCAGCCGTTCGCGCCTGCGAAGGTTTTGGCCTAACTCGCAGCGAATGTTTGCAAGCTGTTGAAGATTTCCATGGTTTACCACATCGCCTAGAATACGTTGGCGAATACCACAACATTAAGTTCTATAACGATTCTATTGCCACCGCGCAGGAAGCCGTCATCAAGGCCGTCCAAGCTCTTGGCAACGTCGATACTCTAATCCTTGGCGGCATGGATCGTGGCCTAGATTACCACCCGCTCGTAGATTTCCTACGCGACAGCAGTGTCCGTAATATTTTGCTTTTGCCAAATACTAGCCGTAAATTCATGGGGCTATTTAACGAGAAGAACTACCGCCAGTGTCTTTACGAAGTAAAAGACATGCGCGCTGCAGTAGAGAAAGCTTTCAAAGAAACCACTCCAGGCAAAATCTGCCTCTTGTCTCCAGCTGCCGCCAGCTACGGCTTTTATAAAAACTTTGCCGAGCGCGGCGAAGATTACATCAATAAGATTAAAGAAATCGCACAAGAAAAAGAAACAAACTAACAAATGGATTTTAAGCTACATAGCAAATACGAGCCAACTGGCGATCAGCCACAAGCGATTCAGACCCTAATCAAGGGCATTAACCAAGGTAAGCGCGAGCAGACTTTGCTTGGCGTTACGGGCTCTGGTAAGACTTTCACGATGGCAAATATTATCGAGAAGGTTAATAAGCC
>JAUMYE010000004.1:0-18652 GCA_030528815.1 Candidatus Saccharimonadota bacterium
ATTACAGGAATGATGCTAGCTTTCAGGATAAATATGCGGTTATCTACGGACATAGAATGAGTAAAGGCAGGATGTTTTCGGATGTGGGGGAATATGCGAACAAGGAATATTTTGCGAATCATAGCGTGGGGATGCTATATACGCCAAGTGGTAATTATGAGCTTCGCTTTATAGCTTTTGCTTCGGTATATGGGGATACAGGGGAGATATATAATATCGGTGCTTTCAGGAAGGAAGAGGCAGTGAGAAAGATTATGGAGAATGCGAAAGTAAAAACGGATTTTGATCCAGCTAATCTTGGTGATGTTGTGCTTCTTTCGACCTGCAGTACCGAGGAGTTAATGCTTAGGGATGTATTGCTGGCGGAGAAGATAAAGCAATAAAAAATAGACCCAAATGGTCTCTTTTTTATAGTAATGGTGGAGTGTAGGAGAGTCGAACTCCTGACCTACTGATTGCGAACCAGTCGCTCTACCAACTGAGCTAACACCCCAAGTCTTAGTAGATTATATCACGAAAGGTTTGGTCGGCTATGAATTAGAAGCCTCGAATAAGAGGTGCTTATGCTTGAATTATTTTAATTATCTGGTATAATTCGAAGCTTAAAGGGAGGTGCACTTTAAATGATTACAAACTTGTTTTTCGATTTCTTTGAAATCATAGCCAATGGAATGTATGGCCCTGGTGCAATGGGCCGAATTGTCGAAACGAGACTCGGTATTCCGCTTGATGAATACTGCCAAAAGGATACTGGCGAGAGCTGGGAACTCTGGAAGAAACTGAACCGTGGTGAGCTTGATGAGAAAGCCTACTGGGAAAATATCATTAAGGCTCACAATTGGAAGGCAAAACCTGAAGATTTTATCCAGTGCGCCAGAGAATCGCTCAAAGTTCCGATTCAAGGAACTTACGAAATTCTTGAGCAGCTTCATGATTGTTGCTACAGAATGTATCTCGTATCTGATGTTTGGGAAGATATGCGCAAAGATATGTTTAAAGCGTATCCGTGGATTGATGACATTTTTACCAAGTGTTACTTCTCCTACGAGATGCACAGTCTGAAATCCGACGAAGGTCACTTCGAGAGAATCTGCAAAGATTGCGGAGCCATTCCTAGCGAAAGTCTGTTTGTTGATGATTACGATGTAAATGTATCCCGTGCTAAGAGCATTGGAATGCAGGGCATTGTTTTTAAAAACGCAGACCAGCTGAGGCACGACATTATTGATTGCGTCATTTGCGATTACGCCGACTAATGATTATGAGCGTGCCAAACCATTATTGAGAGGGGATGGCGGAGGCGCGAGCATCGAAAACCAGTTTAATTCTAGAAAAGGCGGTCCGAAAGGGCCGCCTCGATGCGTTTTTGGGGTATTGAGTTTGTTATTATATAGATATGGAAAGACCAGTAACAACTCTATTTATGCTTGAGTCCCTAGATGGGAAAATTAACAGTGGTAATAGCGATGCACTTGATGTGGATCGCGACTGGAAAGTCATTCCAGGCTTAAAGGAAGGCTTGCAGCAGTATTATGACCTTGAATCCGAAACTGATACATTTTCTTTGAATACTGGTCGTGTGATGGCGAAAATAGGCGTTAATGAACGCGAAGAAGAGCCAGAAAAAATGGATGCGGTTACATTCGTGATTATCGATAATGCGCCTCATCTAAACGAGCGTGGTGTTGATTATCTTTGCCGCTGGACGGGAAGACTTATTCTTGCAACGACAAATAAAGAACATCCTGCATATAAGATGCGCGAGAGCCATTCGAATTTGGATATTTTTGAATACGAAGACTTGGATTTAGCTCAGGTTTTAGCAGATGTCCATGATAAATATGGAGCAGAGCGCTTAACGATTCAATCTGGTGGCAATATGAATGGTCAGTTCCTTCGTGACGATTTGATTGATTATGTAAATATTGTAGTTGCGCCAGTTTTGGTTGGTGGTAGAGATACCTCGACTTTGATTGACGGTGAAGCGATTTCTTCGCCAGATGAACTAGATAAGATTCGTCCAATGAAGCTGATTGAATGCAAGGCCTTGAACGATTCCTATGTTCAGTTAAGATACGAAGTAATACATAGATAGGTTCAAGATGTCTATTTGTTTTGAGATTCGTGAAGACAAGGAGCTGGCAGTTTGGCAGGGGCTTGGTGGTGCCATAACTGAGGCTACGGCCTACAACTTTTCGAAGCTCAGTAAGACTAAACAAAAGGAGCTCCTCAAGGCTTATTATGGTAAAGATGGCCTGGCTTACAATTGGTGTCGCCTGAGTATTGGTAGTAATGATTTTTGTCTTAAATCTTTCGAATATACAAAGAAGAGAGATTTGAGTGATTTTTCGATTGAGCACGACAAGAAGTGGGTGCTTCCGATGGTGCAGGAAGCTTTGAAATACAATGAAGATTTAATCTTTTTGGCTGCGCCTTGGTCGCCACCAAGCTTTATGAAGTTTACTCATGCTTTGCGTTTTGGCGGACATTTGAAGTTTTGGCGTTATGCAAGATATGTTGAATATCTTTGTAAATGGATTAAAGCCTACGAGAAAGAAGGTGTTAATATTAAATATTTGTCGCCACAAAACGAGCCACGCGCGCGTCAGATTTGGGAATCTTGTGTCTATGGATATAGGGCACAGAGAAGGTTGGCTTACAAATATCTCGCTAAGTCGCTTGATAAATTCGATACGAAACTTTTGCTTTGGGATCATAACAAACAAGAGTTGTCTAAGGTGGCGGATAGATTGTTGGATTTAAACGAACCGAAGATTGCTGGTATTTGTTATCACTGGTATACGGGAACTTTTGAAGATGAAATGTGGCAGGCTTACAAAGGACATCGAAATAAGATGTTTGTAAGTTCTGAGATGTGCTGCGGATATTCCGTATACGATGAGAAATCTTGGCAACAAGACGCTAATTTGTATATCGGTGAGCTGTTCTCGGATATAAACTGCGGTGCTAGCGCATTTGTAGATTGGAATATGCTTCTAGACTGGCAGGGCGGTCCGACTTATTGTAGGAATCATGTAAAGAGCCCAGTGATTCTAAATGAGGCGGAAGATGATTTCATTCTGACACCTATATATAAGGCAATTTTGGAATTTTCGAAACTGTTTCTTGTTGGAAGCCAGGCGATCCGTTGCGAGAGAATGGGCGAGGAAAATGCGCATTACAAAGCATCGCTGCTTCATCCGCACAGGCCAGAAGAAGTGGTTATGATTGCTAAGAAAGATAAGGATAAAATCACGGCGATTGCGGCTAACGTTTCGGATAAAGAGCAGGTCGTAACAATTAGTTATGCAGGCAAGGTTTATAAAGAAGAACTAAAACCAAATCAGATTAAAGAGATAAGTTTCTAAGGAGAGATATGAATAATTTGTGGGATAGTTTGTGGTTTAGGCGAATTGTTTGGTCGGTAGCGGCAGTATTAGTAGCCTGGCTAATTTACGCGATTATTACAAAGATTTTCTCTCGATATATGAAGCATTTTGGCACTAGGAAGAGCCAGAAAGCGCAAACCTATCTACGCTTGGTCAAAAGTGTTCTAAGATATGTGCTTCTAATCTTGGTGTTCTTTGTAATTTTGCAGATTAATGGAATTAACATTACGTCGGTCGTTGCTGGTGTAGGCGTCTTGGGCGCCGTCTTTGGTCTTGCTTTGCAGGATTCTTTGAAGGATATTTTCCGTGGTTTTGATATCTTGTCCGACGATTATTATAAGGTTGGCGATGTAATTCGCTTTGGCAATTACGAAGGTCAGGTTTTGGCGATTGGTCTTAAGACGACTAAGCTTCGCGATATTAATAGTCTTAACGAAGTCTCGATTGCAAACCGCGCGATCGAACATGTTGAAGTGCTGTCCAAGATGATCAATATTGACGTACCAATGCCATATGAACTAAGCAAAAAGAAAGCCGAAGAAGTGCTTAACGAAATGATAGATAAAATATCCGCTATCGAAACAGTAGAGAAATGTGAGTATCGGGGCGTAAATAATTTCGGCGATTCTGCAATGAAATATCATATCAAGGTGTTTAGCGCTCCAGTTAGCAGGGCGCAGACGCGTCGCGATGTTCTGAGTTTGATTACGGAAGTGTTAGAAGAACGTAAAATTGCTGTGCCATATAACCAGCTGGATGTGCATCAGAAATAGAAAAGCGCCTCTTTATCGAGGCGTTTTTTTAGTTTGAGCCTGGAATTCCGATTTGAGATAAGAAGTCGGAATAGATGGCAATATTGGTTAGGTAGGCGTCAAAGAAATTGTCGTTCATAACGAAGAATTGGTGTTCTGTATGAGTGTTTTCGACTTTCCAACGAACTGGCTTGTTATCTTCTAGTTGAACGCCAGTAATAAGCATCGAATGCTGACTTTGGATGACTCTGGTTTCGATGCCGGTTTTGTAATCCGTAGGTTTTAGTCCAAGCTTAGAATAATCGAAAAGTCTCGTATCTAGAATATTGATGCCTTTTTGCTTGAAGATATTAATGCGCGTGCCGAATTTTACTGGAATACCAGAGCAGAGTTGCATGATGACGAGGCGCTTCATGTCTTCTTTTGGTAAGTTTAGATATGGGATTTCTGGATGGAACGGATCGTCGCTATAGCTATTCTCGGTGACTTGGGTTGTATAGAATTTGTGCATTGGATTACAAAGAATGAGCTGGAATTTCTTGAGATCAAGTTTCAAGAATTCATCGCGGAAACGGGTTGGAGTGTAGTCTTTAAGCGTTGCCTTCTTTTTATCGCGAGTGGTGTATTTGAAGTTGAAAGTTAGAGGTGGTTCACCGCAAGTCTTGGCAAGAAAATTATACATTTCGCTAAGTTTTTGCTTCTTGAGTTGACTAAGTTTTTCTGCAGATAGTTCGGATTTGGCATGATAAAGCTCGACTGCGTCAGTGCGGGCCTTTTCGTTCCAAAGGGGAAGAAGGAGCTCGCGCGAATGCTTAGTATTGACGTTGTCTGGCATTACGCTTTCTGGAACGAGGCCATATTTCTCGACGAGATTCGCAAAGTTTGTAAAGAAGGCGCCTTCGACGAGGGGATTGTTGGTATCAAAAATTGTTTTACGAAGTTTTGTTAGACTGTCGTTTGTTTCAAGAATATAGTTGTATAGATAGTTGGTTTTTTCGAGCTTATCAAAGAAGGTGATGAAGTTGGCGGAAAGGGCAAAGTGATTCGGGATGATGTTTAGATTTTTGGCGACGTTGCCTTCGATTAAGTTAAGGCTAGAAAAACACCAGCATCGGCCGGAATTGTGCTGATCATAAAGGTGGTAGCTCGGTAGCTGCAGATTGAATTTAGCAGGGTTTTCGCGGAGGATTTTACGGTCGATGGTGGCTTTATGGATTCCGAGTTTTGTAACCCGTTTTTCGATAGATTTATTACGGGAAGCGCGATAGTTATCGTGGAATTTTTGTAAGTCTAGGGCGCTTATGCTTTTCATGATTTTATAATAGCACGAGATAGGCTTTGCTTGTTTGAATCTTTTGTGGTATAGTAGTCATCAGTTGGGTCGCTAGCTCAGTTGCTTTGTCTGAGGCGCGAATGCGCCGAGAAAGATAGAAAACAAGCGCCAGCGCTCTAGCCAACTGAGATGTTGGCATTAACAATTTAATTGGGTCGCTAGCTCAGTTGGCTAGAGCGCCTCGTTTACACCGAGGAGGTCGGGGGTTCGAGCCCCTCGCGACCCACCAGAACCAAGAAGAAATGCCCGTAGGGTATTTTTTTGTTGCCCCTCGCGACCCACCATTTGTATTAGAATCGCCCGTCTGGGCGTTTTTTTCGTGCAAAAGAAAACCTCCGATTTTTCGAATAATCGGAGGTTTTGCGGAGTTAGATTCTTGCGATAAGCTCTTCGGTAATATTGAGCTTCGGATACATCGGTTCGATGTCGTCGATGTCCTTGCCGATGAGCTTAGAGATGGTCTCGAAGTCGTCGACATAAAGCTTACCGAAGTTTTCAGCGCTCGGATGAACCTTGAGGAGCTCGGTTGCCTGAAGGAAGCCCTCGAGGTAACACTTGTCGCCGTACCAAGCGTAATTCTTGTGGTTGCGACAGTTTGTGCAGCCTCTGTAGGTTCTGGAGACATACTTCCAAGCAGACTGTGCGGCTTTTTCCGGTGCCTCGCCTTTCTTAAGGAAGGAAGTGTAGATTTCGTAGCCAGTCTCAGCGAAGCTTGCGCCGTTCATGGCCATGTTTTCTGCGAAGACATACCACGGTTCCGGTGTAGGTGCAGTTTTTCTGCCACACTCCAATCCTACAGTGATATCGGAGACCTTTGCGAGGCCTTCGGTGAGGATGGAATTGCGGCGAGAAGCCAGGAATCTTGCAAGCTCGATCGGTGCGCCAAGCTCTCTGCTGAAGAGATGAGCCGTGTTCATATTGTGACGAACATGGCATTCGATCTCGTGGCCGATGAGAGCGATTGCTTCACGGAGCTTTACGGGCTTTCTAGTGGTAGGCACATAAACCATTCCGCCTGTCATCTTGGTTTCGACAGTAATGTTCTGGTAATCTGTGCCAGTCTTTACGACCCAGCCGTCATTGGCGAAGCCATACTGCTGGAGCGCATCAGAGAAGAGGGTTGCAAGTTCGTCGGGTCCGAGCATGGTTTCTTCGGCCTTCTTGATCTGATCTTCGGAAAGCTTGCAATCGATGCGGAATCCCTGAAGCAGGTCTTCGCCGTCAATGATTGCATTTGCCTTTCTGACGAGTCTGGTATCAAAGTGGCCGAGATGTGCACGGACGAGTCTCATGGATTCCTCGTCGTCCTTTGCCTCAATACTTTTGGCAAGATTGACGAAGATAATGAGCTTGTCGACTCCTTCGCCGATAGCCTGTTTGATGAATATGTCGCAGGCGTTCTCTTCGGGGAGCTCATCGATCTTGGACTTGAGGAGGCTAAGCTCGTCCCCGTATCTGATGATCTTAAGCGGGTTGTACTCGAATTTGGGATTGTAGGCCAGATTCTTTACGACACTGTCGCACCACTTCTGGCGTTCCTCTTCGAGGTTGGTTGCCTTGATCAGCGAAAGTACGCCGATCGCGTCGTTGAGCTTTCTGAGAAGCTCGAGAGTAGCGAAAAGGTCCTGAGACATTTTCATGCATAATCAACTCCTAAAGTACAATATTTCACACCCGTAGATGCGATTCGGCTATATTATACCATATTTTAATTAAAAATGCAAGCATTTTAAGGGGTGAGAGGGTTTGGCAAGTCTGTCTAAAAGTGGTAAAATAAATAGGTATTATTTAACTAAACGAAAGGGCAGCGATGTCAGAAAACAATATAGAAACTATGCGTCATTCGCTCAGCCATGTAATGGCCGCGGCGATTAAGAATCTTTATGCTGCCACAACAACAGTCAAGTTTGGTATTGGACCTGCAATCGATAATGGTTTTTACTATGATATTGACTTTGGCGATCTTAAAGTGACTGATGCAGACCTTCCGAAAATTGAGAAGGAGATGCGCAAGATTATCAAGGCTAAGCTTCCAATTGTTCGTAGCGAGAAATCTCGTGACGAGGCTTTGGCTTGGGCTCGCGAAGGTAAGCAGAAATATAAAGTAGAAATTATCGAAGAGCTTCCAGCAGACGAGACTATTTCTTTCTATACCCTTGGCGATTTCGAAGATCTTTGCCGTGGTCCTCATGTTGAGGATACGAGCAAGGTTGGCGCCTTCAAGCTAGACAAGATTGCTGGTGCTTACTGGCGTGGTGACGAGAAGCGCGAAATGCTAACTCGTATTTATGGTCTTGCTTTCGAAACTCAGGAAGAACTAGAAGCTTACGAGAAGAAACAGGAAGAAGCAAAGGCTCGCGATCATCGCAAGCTTGGCAAAGACCTAGATTTGTTCTGCTTCTCAGATTTGGTCGGTTCTGGTCTTCCAATGTTTACGCCTCGCGGTACGATCCTTCGCGATATCTTGAATGATTTTGCCCAGAGCTATCGCATCAAGAACGGCTACCAGAAGGTCACGATTCCTCATATTGCTTTGGTTGACCTATATAAGACTTCTGGCCACTATGAGAAGTTCCCAGAAATGCTCCAGTTTGTAAGCCAGGAATCTGGCGATCATCTTGCAATGAAGCCAGTTAACTGTCCGCATCATTCTCAGATCTTCGCTTCACGTCCTCGCTCTTACAAAGAGATGCCAGTTAAGTTCCTTGAGACTACGATGGTTTACCGTGATGAGCGCAAGGGTGAGCTTGGCGGCTTGAGCCGTGTTCGCTCGATTACTCAGGACGACTCGCACGTCTTCTGTACGGAAGATCAGATTGGTCAGATCTTTGGCGAACTTATCGCTTCCGCTCAGGATCTCTACGAGCGCATTGGTATGGATTTGAAGCTTCGTCTCAGCTTCCGTGATGATAGCGATGGCTACACTGGTACGACCGAGATGTGGGAAAAGGCCCAGAATGCTATCCAGGCGATGGCCGATGAACACAAGATTGATTACTTTATTGGTATTGGTGAAGCGGCAATGTATGGTCCAAAGATGGACTTCATGGCAACAGATGCACTTGGCCGCGAATGGCAGGTCGCAACGGTTCAGCTAGACTACGCAACACCAAGCCGCTTTGGCCTTGAATATGTTGCCGAAGATGGTTCAAAGAAGACTCCAGTCATGGTTCACTGTGCATTGGTTGGTTCGATTGAGCGCTTTATGTCTGTCCTTATTGAGCATACGGCAGGTTGGTTCCCATTCTGGATGGCTCCAGAACAGGTTCGTGTTCTAACTTTGAACGATACGGTTGCAGATTATGCAGAGAAGGTTAAGGCTGTGCTTGACGAGACTGAGCTCAATGAGCCGCTCGAGCATCGTAAGATTCGCTATACGATTGACGATCGCAATGAGAGCCTTGGCAAGAAGATTCGCGAAGCTACAAAGATGAAGATTCCTTGTGCTTTGATCGTTGGTCCAAAGGATGCTGAAGCTGAGGAAGTTTCCGTCCGTCTTCGCGATAAAGAAGAGAAAGTCAAACTCAAAGACCTTAAAGAATATTTGATTAAGCTTTAAGACGATTAGCCGCTCGAAAGGGCGGCTTTTTGTGGGTGAGATATTTGATAATGCTTATGTTAAAATATACAAAGAAGGAGAGAAATGGAAAATAATTCTATAAATACGGGCGCTCTTGTCTCTTATAATCAGGGTGGCGCAAAGAAAAGTAAGACATCAACAGTATTGGCAATCGTGTTCTTTTTGACGACACTTGGCTTTGGCGGTGCATTTGCTTGGGCGATGCTTCGTGACGGTGGCGGATCTAGGGCAAATACGGCCGGTAGTACTGGTTGCGCTGTCACCGAAGAAGAAGTTGCGACCGCAAAAGAAGGTAGTGTTGGCGAAATCGTTGCTAATTATGATTCCGAGAAGGAAGTCAGGGATTTGATTAGTGGGATGGTTAGCTATATGGGTACGAAGGGCGATATTGTTTCTCCTCAGTACCAGTCTATGACTTACGATTCCGGTTCGGTTGTTGTAAAGCTTGATGATGGTGGCTATGTCACTACAGATAAGTCTTATGGTTTTGCGGTTACGCCAAACAATGTCGAGTTGGTTTACTCTTACGAAAACGCTGCCGAGGAATATTTAGTATCTCAAGGCTTTACAAAGAATACTGAGTTTAGCGCTGAGTTCGAAAGCGTATTCGATAAGGATAGTGTTCGTTGTGAGTTTTCGAAGAATTCAAGCCCATTTGCGCTAGTTTGCTCTAATACTTCTTGGTATAAGAAAGATAAGCTAGAACTCATTAAGGCTCTAAAAGAAGCATACGTAAATGGTGGCAATACTTTCGGTGATAAGAATATTATCATAGCCGATCCTAGCAAGATTGAAACTAGCCCTAGTGGCAAGTACGAGAGAATTCAGGCTACTATTGGCAACATTGACTCTCCTGTAGGAAGCGCATATATGATGTTTTATCGTGAGAAAGGTACTACTGAGTGGACTTTCGTAACTGCTGGTAATGGTATTCCATCATGCTCAGACTTTGAAGGCGCTGCTAGCGAAGCATTTGCTGGTAGCGGACTTGGCTGTAGTGACGGAAGCGACATTAAGAAGGTTGGCGAATAATAATCACGATTAATAAACTCCCCATTTAGGGGAGTTTTTTGATGGTAGAATAGAGTAATGGATATCTTGAAGGGACTGAACGAAGCGCAGCAAGATGCTGTAACTACAATGGCTGGACCAGTGCTTATCTTGGCGGGCGCAGGCAGTGGCAAAACAAAGACTTTAACGCATCGTATTGCGAACCTGATCAAGAATGGAGTTTTGCCTCAAGAGATTCTTGCTTTGACTTTTACAAATAAGGCCGCGAAAGAAATGCGTGAGCGTTTGGCGAAGCTTCTAGATATGCCAAACAACTTCAGCTTTATGCCTTGGATGGGTACTTTCCACTCGATCTGCGTAAAAATTTTACGCATTGAGGCGGTTAATGTTGGTCTCGATAAGAACTTCGTGATTTATGATTCCGATGATCGCTTAACGCTTATCAAGCACTCAATGAAAGAGCTTAATATTAGCGATAAGAATCTAAAGCCTAAGGCGGTAGAGTCTGCGATTTCGAATGCAAAGAACGAGGGCAAGGGTCCTGACGAATATGCCGCAGAGGCGATTTATCCGCAACAAAAGCAAATTGCAGAAATTTATGAGCGTTACGAAGATAAGCGTTTAAAATCCAATGCGGTAGATTTTGATGACTTGCTACTTGATGTGGCGAAATTATTTAAACAGCGCAAAGATATCCGCGAGAAGTGGAGTAAAAAGTTTAAACATATCTTGATTGACGAGTATCAGGATACGAACCATATTCAGTATTCTCTAGTAAAAATGCTTGTAAATGAAGAGCGTAATATCTGTTGTGTTGGTGACGACTGGCAGTCGATTTACTCTTGGCGTGGCGCAGATTTTACAAATATCTTGAACTTCGAAAGAGATTTTCCTGGTGCTAAGGTAATCAAACTTGAACAGAACTATCGTTCGACACAGAACATTCTTGATGCAGCGCAAAAGATTATTACAAAAAATACTCAGCGTTCCGATAAGGAATTATTTACAGAACTCGGGAAGGGCGCTCCGATTGAAGTTCATGGCGCGAAAGATGAGCAGGACGAAGCTGGCTGGGTAGCTCGCCAGATAAAAGTCCATAGCACGACGGGCGGTCGCTCGCTGTCTGATTTTGCTGTGCTTTACCGTACGAATGCTCAGTCGCAGGCTTTTGAAAAGGCTTTCATTGAGAACCGAATTCCATACAAGTTGGTCGGTGGTGTTAGGTTCTACGACCGTAAGGAAATTAAGGATATCTTGGCATACCTTCATCTTATTGTTAATCCTACGGACGAAGTGTCGTTCAGTCGCGTAATTAATGTTCCGACGCGTGGAATTGGCGCCGTATCCTTGCAGAGAATCATGGATGGCGAGATTGATAACTTGTCTCCAAAGATTAAGCGCGCTTATGAGGGCTTTATGGCTTTATTGCAAGATTTTAGATTGAAGGCTGCTTCTGGGCTTAATCCGGCAGATCTTATTGAGCAGTTGCTCCATAAGATAGGCTATCGTGATTATCTAAATGATGGCGACAAGCTCAAAGCAGAGGAGCGCAACGAGAACTTGACGGTCTTGGTTGGTGAAGCGGGTGCATATAACAGCTTAGATGAGTTTTTGGCCGATGCAGCACTAATGTCTTCGGCGGACGAAGCTGCTGGCGATGAAGCTGTAACTCTTATGACTTTGCACGCAGCTAAGGGTTTGGAATTCCCGGTAGTATTCTTGGTTGGTATGGAAGAGGGTTTGCTGCCTCATGTTCGCTCGATGGACGAATCGGCTGAGGATGTCGAGGAAGAGCGTCGCTTGACTTATGTAGGCATGACACGTGCCATGCAACAGCTATACATCACCTATGCGCAATCTCGCTTTATGTATGGCGGTAGAAGTTATAACTTCCCATCAAGGTTCTTGAATGATCTGGGCTACAATCCATATGGTTCAAAGAGTGGATTCGGCGATTTTGATGATGACGACGACTTTGGCGAGGATGATTTTAAAGATTTGGACGGTGATGGTTTTACGGATGATTCCTATTCTGACGGATGGGATACTGATCCATTTCCGGATGACGGACCAATATATGAATAAACAGGGGTGAATCTCTTGATAAGCGTGGCTTTTTATGTTAGAATAGAAACATATATTAGCTCAGCGAAAGACAGTTTTGTCAAAAATAATGTGCTTTCGCTTTAACCAAAGGAGTGTTCATGCGAGAATACGAATTGACCGTTCTCGTGCATCCAGATTTGGAAATGCACCTCGAGACGGCTACCGACAAAGTAAAGGCTCTTATCGAAGCTAACGGCGGTAAGATTGTCAAAGAAGCCAACGAAGGTAAAAAGCGCCTTGCTTATACCATCAAAGGCCAAGACTTTGCGGTTTACTACTACTACGAATTGGAACTTCCAGCAGAAGCACCAGCAAAGATTAGCTCCGTCCTCAACATCACCGATGAGGCTATTCGCTATCTTCTAGTTGCCAAAGATCCACGTCGTGAGAAAATGGCTGCAAAACGCCAAGAACGCAAGGCGCAAGAAGAAACTAAAGAGGAGGAATAATCAATTATGGCGCGGGGATTTAGTAAAGTAATCGTCATGGGAAATCTAACCAGAGATCCAGAACTTCGTAGCACACCAAGTGGTACACAAGTTTGTAGCTTCTCGGTTGCAGTAAACCGTAGTTACAAAGGTTCAAGTGGTGATATGGTTGATTCAGTTTCCTACTTTGATTGCTCGGCGTGGGGTCGCCCTGGTGAAACCATCGCGCAGTATTTGAAAAAAGGTAGTGGAATCTTGATTTCTGGCCGTCTAGAACAGCGCAGCTGGGAAGATAAAGATGGACAGAAACGCAGTCGCGTAGAAATCGTCGTTGAAGACTTCAACTTCGTCGGCGGAGGTGATGCTCCAGCTGAAGGTGGTTCAAGTCGTGGTGGCGCAAAGCGCTCCAGCAAGGCTTCTAAAGCTAGCGACGAGGCTCCAGATGATATCTCTGACGAGCCAATCGATCTAAGCGAGATTCCATTCTAATATTGAAAGGGAAATATGAAGAGATACAAGAACGATCCAAATACCTATTTCGATTATCGTGACGTAAAAACTTTGCAGCGCTATGTTGACGCTTATGGTCGCATTGAGCCAATCTCTAAGACTGGTCTTTCTGCAAAGCAGCAGCGCCAGCTAGCAGTTGCTATCAAGCGCGCACGTCATCTTGCTCTAATGCCATTCGTGGCTAACGCTTAAGGTGGTCGAATATGTACGGACCAACAGATTTAAAAAAGAATACGCTTATTACACTTGATGGTCAGCCGTACAAGGTGGTTGAATATTCACAGAAAGTAATGGGCCGTGGCGGAAGCATCGTTAACGTTAAGATTAAGAATCTTATCACGGGTGCGCTTCTACCAAAGACTTTCAAAGGTCAGGAAAAGATTGAGCCAGCTGAGGTTACGAACCGCACTGTGCAATATCTTTATAATGATGGCGAGAAGTTCTATTTCATGGATCCAGAAACGTTTGAACAGTATGAGCTTAGTGCTGATATGGTCGGCGATTCAAAGGACTTCATGAAAGAGGGTAACGAAGTTGATATCCAGTTCTTTAACGGTGCTCCAATCAACCTAGTTCTTCCAAAGAACGTTTGGTTGGCAGTAGAATATACTGAAACCGCTGTTAAGGGCGATACTTCTTCTTCTATCGTCAAAGACGCAAAGCTTGAAACTGGCGTAGTTGTTAAGGTTCCAGCCTTCATTAAGACTGGCGACGTCGTATCTATCGATACCGAGACTTACGCTTATCGTGAGCGTCAGAAATAAATCGATTTATTCGAATTAATGAGAGTTTTGTTTTGAAAACAGAATTGAATCATTCTAGTAATGACCAGGAGAAGATCCTGGTCATTATTGGACCTACAGCATCAGGAAAGACTGGACTTGCAGTACGCGTAGCCCAGAAGCTTTCTATGCTCAAGGGTTTGAATATAGAGGCGGGCGAAACTGCTGCAGAGATTATCTCGGCGGATTCGCGGGCTATCTATAAGGATATGGATATAGGCACAGCGAAGCCGGATATGGAAGAGAGGGGTGGCATTGTGCATTACGGCTTTGATTTGGTAGAACCTGGTGATAGGTTTACGGTTTTTGAGTTCCAAAAGTATGCGCATGAATGTATAGATAAAATTCGTGCACAGGGCAAACTACCGATTATTGCGGGCGGTACAGGTCTTTACGTTGATGCTTTAGTATTTGATTACGACTTTAGCGAAGGATCAAAAAAGAATTATACCAACCGCCAAGAAATGAATTCGGACTATGTGGTAGTAGGTATAGACTGGCCACGCGAGGTGCTCCGTAAGAGGATAGAAGAGCGTGCGAACAAATTTTTTGAACAGAATATCGAGGAAGAAACGATCAAAGTTGTAGAAAAATATGGTTGGGATTCCGGTGCGATGACCTCTAATATCTACCCAATCGTTTGGGATATGATGCGCGGTAAACTCACTCGCGAGGAAGCAATCCGTCTATTTGCGATTGATGATTGGCATTTAGCTAAGCGCCAGCTTACCTGGTTTAAACGAAACAAAAATATTCACTGGTTGCCATTAGATAAGGCAGAGCAGTGGATACTAGATTTTTACAACGATAATAAAGTTAATTAATATTTGTAATAATGCAAAAAGTCTTGCTTTTGTCTAGGTTAAATTTTTTGAAGTTGTGTTAAAATATAACTAAGATGAGCAAAGAAAATACTTTACCTCTAGAGAAATTATTTGGTTCTAAGACTAGAGCGAAGCTTCTTTCGCTATTCTTTAGTAACCAGAACAAATCTTATTATGTTCGCGAGATCTCTCGCGTTATTGAAGAGCAGATAAACTCGGTTCGCCGTGAGCTTACAAATCTTAGTTCACTTGGCCTTGTAAAAATTGAGAACTATGAAAATAAAGTGTACTATTCTGCTAATACGAAGCATCCATTTGCTCGACCTATGTCACAAATTTTCTCAAGCAAGATCGAGTTGGTCCAGGACGTTGAAGTAAAACGAAACACATGGGACGATTACAGACGCCCAGTCAAAGATTTGCTTGATGCTATGGTCGTAACGAATCGTCTGCCTGGTCAGGATGGTCTTGATCTTCTAATCGTTGGTGACGATAGTTCTCATAAGCTTGCACGTTGGGCAGAGCTTGTAGAAAAGAGGCAGGGTAAGCCAATCAACTATGCAATCTTTAGTAAAGAAGATTACTTCTATCGCAAGAGTATGCACGACAGATTTATTGCTGATGTATACAAACTAGAGATTATTGAGCGCTACGATCCGAACGGTATATTGTAGAATTTGGGTTATTTAAGGAAGAGAAAGGCAGAAAATGTTCGAAATTGAAGTTAAGAATTTTGATGAAATTAGGATTACAACTAAGGATAAGACAATAAACATCAATGTCGCACAATCAACGATTGAAGCTGGTCTTCGCGTTGGTCCTCTCAAGGGTGCAGGCGAATTCGAGATTGGTGATTCTACTATCAACGGTATCGCTCTAAGCGAAGGTGGTGTAATTTATCGTATTAGTATTGAAGGCGTTAAGCTAGGCATCGCATGTGGTTCTGTTAAGGCAGAAGAGCTAGACGAGCTTGGTCCTATTGATATCCTTGCTACAAACGAAGCAAAGACTGTTAGTATTGTTGAACCAAAGATCCTAATTCCTATTGGAAATATGGACTTTGCAGAGATTAAGGCCGAAGTTAAGGTAGAGAAGAAGTTAAAGATTAAGAAGCAGTCTGATGTTCCAGCAGTGCTTACTATTTATAAGCTTGACTAAGCCTTGCGAAAAGTGTCGTTATAAGGTATAATAGACCTTAGTTAGAAAAATATAGGAAATATTAAAGATGGCAATTTGTGAAATTACCGGTAAGGGCAAGATGTATGGCCACAATGTGAGCTTCTCTCAGCGCAAGACTCGCAAGGTTTTCAAGCCTAATGTCCAGAAGCGCACCTTCATGGTTGACGGTCAGAAAGTTCGCTTGAACGTTTCTACTAGCGCTCTACGCACCCTTCGTAAAAAAGGTCTAATTAAATAATTAACTATTATTTGATACAATAAGGTAATGGAGAAGATCTATTACCTTTTTTGTGTATTTGCCGTAACTCTAGGTTCAATGATCTTACACGAGTTGGCGCATGGTCTTGTTGCTCTGTGGCAAGGTGATAAAACCGCAAAAGAAGCAGGGCGTTTGTCTCTTAATCCGATAAAACATATCGATCCTGTTATGACGATTATTGTGCCGGTTATTTTGGCGCTTACTGGTGGTCCTATCTTTGGCGGCGCAAAGCCTGTTCCGATTAATACGAGGAATCTAAAACATGCTGAGTGGAGCTTTGCCTTGGTAGCGATTGCTGGTCCACTTACGAACTTTATCTTGGCATTCTTGTTCTATTTGCTATTTGCCTTTACTTACCAATCTGGTGGAGCTGATTGGCTTTTAACGCTTTCAAGTGTTGGTATTAGCGTGAATCTTGGTTTTATGCTGTTTAATATTATTCCGATCCCGCCGCTAGATGGTAGCAGGGTACTATATGCCTTTGCGCCAGATTTTGTACGCGATTTTATGAAGAGGATTGAGGCTTACGGTTTTATTATTATCTATCTATTAATTTTGGTAGGTGGTACGGTTCTTAGTAAGTATATGAGCGGGGCAATGGAAGCCATTCTGAACTTCTTCGAGATGGTTACTGGATTCTAGGATAATAGCTAGACAAAACTGTTTAGTATGTTACAATAAAGTTAACCGAGCGTGTACGTATTTTTCCGTAATAAACTATTATAGGGAATTCGTGGTTACGAACCCGTGGGTTTGTAACATAAGAGTTTACCCACCGTGCTTACATAGCATGGGAAAATCGACTCGCTCGGTTTTTTGTTGTTAAAATCCGCCATCTCGGCGGTTTTTCTTTCTCGCTCTATCAATAATAGCGCTTCGAAAGAAGAAACCACCAATCTGACAAATTTTAACCAACAAAACGATTTGTTGTTCAGAATCTCGAGAAGCAATCTACGAAAAAAGTAACTAACAAAAAGATAGCGCTTCGAAAGAAGAAACCACTAATCTGACGGATTTTAGCTAACAAAAAGTGCTTATGGTAAAATATAGTTAGGATGAAGCAGAGAATACGGGTGGTAGCCCTCTGTAAAAAGACAAACAACATACTTCTTTTGAAGCGTGCGGGTGGGCGTGTTGAAGGTGCCACTAATTTTGAACTTCCGACTGGCAAGATTGAGTTTGGCGAGCAACCAGACGAAGCTATGGCTCGTGTGATATACGAGTACTTGGGCGTCCAGACGGCCAAGATGCAGTTATCTGATGTGATTACTTTTGCTGACCTTTTTGAAGTATCACAGATAGGTAATCTTTATATCGTATATGACGTTGAGCTTGGCGAAGAATCAATCAGCATTGGCGGGGAAAGATACGGCGCATATAAATGGGCTAAGATTTCTGATGCTAATAGCTTAGACCTCGATGAAGCGTCTCGTATGGTGCTCCAGATTACCTCTACGAAGGCAGTACGCATATCTGCGCCAGTTATTACTGTCGAACAGAATCCAGATCAGCCAGCGATGCTTACCTCTGGTTTTGCGACGGTTTACACCGATGGTGGAAGTCGTGGAAACCCTGGTCCAAGTGGCCTTGGTTACTATATTATTGGTGCTGATGGTAGAGAACTCAAACGCGGTGGCGATTTCTTGGGCTTTACCTCGAGTCGTTTGGCGGAATATTATGGTCTTAAAGAGGGGCTCGAGCAGGCGATTGAGCTTGGCCTAAAGCGTGTTAACTTCCGTAGTGATAGCTTGATGATGGTAAACCAGTTGAACGGCGTTTATCCGGTCAAGAATAAGGATCTTTTGCAGGTCTACGAAGATGTTTTGAAGCTTATTTCTAAGCTAGATTCGTTCAGTATTGTGCATGTGCCGCGTGAGCAGAACAGAGAGGCTGACGCCGAGGTTAATCGTGCTATTGATGAACATTTGCGCCGCGAAGCTAACTAGTTTGACATAAGAATTTTATTTTATCTTGAAAATATGTTAAAATATAAGTGCTCGTGAGTAGTCGCTGGCCTGAAAAATGGCGAGAGGAAAGTCCGGGCAGCGCAGGGTAGGATAGTTGCTAACGGCAACCGCGCGTAAGCGTAGGAAAAGTGCCACAGAAACAAAACCGCCACTTTGTGGTAAGGGTGAAAAGAGTGGGGTAAGAGCCCACAGGGCACGGTAGTGATATCGGGCCAGGGTAAACTCTATCCGCTGCAAGGAGACCTAGATACTGTGACCCGCAGATGGTCGATCACCGCTTGAGCGCATGAGCAATCGTGCGCCTAGATAGATGACTACTAGCTTCGATTTATCGGAGCGAGACAAAACCCGGCTTATTGATCGAGCAACAGAAAAGTGACTTACTTGCTTCTATCGACAAAGAACAGTCTCTAGAATCAAGTAAGTCACTTTTTCTGTTGCTCGTCTCGATGTAGTTATGCTGCTTTAATTTCTTTCGATTTCAATATAGTCATGAAGGATTATGGTGGCGTCTTACTTGTTTGTTATAGAC
>JAUMYE010000004.1:18662-20637 GCA_030528815.1 Candidatus Saccharimonadota bacterium
CCGTTCTTTGTCTATAGTAAACAAGTAAGACGCTGTTATAATATGACTATGGAAATCGAAAAAGAAATTAAAGCTATTAAAGAGCGTAACAAGCGCGTAGAGACAGATAAGGCTTGGGAGACAAGCTGGACTCGCCGCATTTGTATTTGTGTACTAACTTATATTGTCGTGGTTTGTTATCAGTGGCTAATTTCGAAAAATAGCAATATCTGGCTAAGTTCAATCGTACCAGTTATTGGTTTCACTCTATCTACTTTGTCTCTAAAACTTGTACGCAAGATTTGGGAAAAGAATCGTAAATAAAACATCAGAAAGCCCCGCTCGAAAGCGGGGCTATTTATATAAACAGTACTTAGCGGCGACTGGGATAAGCCGTGAACTTTTTACTCATATCCTCCGTTTCATGGGTATAGGTTCGAAATATTTAGCGTGATCTTCTTGGCTTTCTGTTGAATGGGTCTCTGTCACTCCACCATTTTGCGAGTGCGAGCTCTCTTTCGTAGCTTCTGCGAGAGAGGATATCAACGAGGCTATAGGCAGAGAAGTAAAGCAGTACTACGCCAGCCCAGAATCCTATATCGTAAGACTGGATGCTGTCTATTGTGAGTTTATCTGGGTGCATTACTGCGCAGCAGATTGTTGCTATGATTGCAGCAATTGCAGAAGCGATTGTAAGGCCTCTAGCAATCATGTTCCAGAATTCAGAGTAGCGATATGCGTTTTCTTTGCCAACGATGAGTCTGGCTATGCCGTATACAGCTGCGCAGATGAGGATAACTACGAATGCTGTTATGATCAGATAGACTGCGGTATCTAAAGCGATACCAAAAATTTTTTCTAACATAGGTCGAACGACCACCTTTCTTAAATGTACAAGTCTATTAGGCTTTAAGCCTCGAAGCTTTTTGAGGGTTACGGAAGATTAGCCCAATGATATGCATATTATACTATAAATTGTACGAATAGTCAATAGCGCTTTAAGATGATGAGCAACAAAAAACTCCCCAGTGAAGGGGAGAATTTTTGTAATCTGAATTGATTATTTTACGCTTTCACAAATAGCAGTGAAGGCTTTTGGATCGTTAACTGCGATTTCTGCAAGAACCTTGCGATCGAGTTCGATACCTTTTTTCTTCATGCCGTTAATAAGCAAGCTGTAGCTGATACCATTTTCGCGAGCTGCGTTGTTGATGCGGGTAATCCACAATGCGCGAAGATCGCGTTTGCGGTTACGGCGGTCACGGTAGCTGTAGCGAAGGGCTTTGATAACACCCTGTTTTGCTAGGCGGAAACTACGGGTGCGGTAATGCTGCATACCCTTTGCAGCTTTTAGAATCTTTTTGTGCTTATTACGAGCTGGTACTCCACGTTTTACTCTCATCTTAGGCTCCTAGTGCAGTTTTAACGTTTTTCTTGATTTTGCCGTTGATTGTAGCAGCGGTCTTCATGTTGCGTTTGCGAGCCTTGGACTTCTTAGCCAAGATGTGGTTACCGAATGCACGTTCGCGCATGACTTTGCCTGTGCGAGTAATACGAACACGCTTAGCAGTACCCTTATGGGTCTTCATTTTTGGCATTTTATTACCTTTCCTACTTTAGTTTATATTCGTAACGCTTTGGGGTGTAGGGAACCGGTGGGCGTTTATGCAATCTTATTATTTATGGCGAACCATGAATGTAAGGTTGCGTCCGCTCATTTGCGACTTGCCATCTACGATGACCTGATCGCCGAGCTTTTCGATGATTTTGTTCATGAGATCGACGCCGACTTCTTTGTGAGCCATTTCGCGGCCACGGAAGACGAGCATAACTTTGACACGATCGCCATCTTCGAGGAACTCGTTAATTTTGCGGATTTTAATATTGAGGTCATTTTCCCCAATTTTCAAACCAAGTCGAATTTGTTTAAGTTCGCTGCTTTTAGCTTTTTTCTTAGCTTTGGCCTGTTCCTTCATCTTTTGATACTGGTATTTGC
>JAUMYE010000066.1:0-5073 GCA_030528815.1 Candidatus Saccharimonadota bacterium
GCTAATATCTTCGCCATAATAGATTGAGCTACCATCAAACTGATCGAAACCCGGATCTATAATATAGTTGTACGGAACTTTTGTTGTGATAGAGTACTTTTTTACAGTAGTATCATTATTGCTTGTCTGGAAGCTAATGCTATGCTCGATAGTTTGACCTAGCTGATAACTTGCTTCCGTAGTAGCGACAGTATCCTGATCTTTAAGTTGGTAGCCAGCATCTACGCGAGCCTGAAGATATTTGTTATCTCCGATTTCATCGGCTCGGATATTTTTACCATCTATGCCAGATAACTTGATGCTAGTCGCCGGAGTTAGTCCGTTATAGTTCGTATTGTATAACCTTCCGTTAAGACTATTGTTCAGAGGGTCCATCGAGATCTCGAATTTATCAAGATCAGTAACGCTTGCGCTCGTCCAATCCGTAACCGAAGAATTGCTATCTAGCCAAGCTCTATCCTTGGCAATCTGAGCACCATCACAGATACTATAGCTAAACTTTTTAATCTTGTCGTTACCCTTCAACCAAACAGTTGAGCTGCTAGGGTATGGATTGCCGCTATCATCGACACCATCACCTACAGTACGGGACTTATAAGGAGCGCTAACAGAAAGTGACATCTTCGCATAGTTATCTGGATTGTTTACGCCAATATCTTTGCCGTTAATGGAACACTTTACAGTATCAGCAGTTAAGGTTACCTTTAGCGAGGATGATTCATTGCCCGTAGATGTTGCAGCCGAGTCGTTTTTAACCGTTTTAGGATGAGCAATACCTCTAAGTAGCTCTTTCCTATCACCCGGAAGGAGCTTTACCTTATCTGTTTCGTAGAGATTATCTACGTTAAAGTTATCTAGACCACTGTTATACGTGCCACTACCAAGCTCTTTCGACAAACCACTTGTCGCCCATGATTCGCCAAGTTTTGCATACTTTACCCTGAATTTACCCATTAGGGGATTGAGGGCAACATGATTACCGTCATCTTTTTCGACCCTCTTGATACCCAAAGAGTGTTTCCAGTTTACGGTAATATCTTCACCATATGGAACATCCATATTAATGCCAGGATTGCCAGCATTACCGTTATCTGGGTCACTTACGCCAGAAGTGGATACTCCACTAACACTGGCTACAGCACTAGTCCTAGAATCGATTTCGTTAGCGATTAGAGGGACATATTTTACCTTAACGCATGCTTTCAATTTTTGAGGACTGCTATCGTTCTGTTTTTCTTTATAATCAAGCGCTATACAGATCGTATTATCTCCCTGTCCCAGCACAAAGCTAGGGCTCGTAGACGACGTAACGGTCGAACTAGTCGTATTATCGATTGCCTGATCCTTACTAACCCAATTCGAGCCATCAAAGGCATATTTAGTTGCATTGTTTAAGGTCATGACTGCAGAATAGTTGGTTTTTCCAGTCTTATCGTTAGCCTTACTAACCTGCATCAATAGATAGCCTGGCGTGTAGCTATAATCGTTAACTACGCCTAAATCTATAGTATTATCATTGTTGATTTTAGAGCCGTTTTTATATGTACCTTGATCTTTGCTTTCGCCATGTTTTTTGCTATTGAACGCATAATTTGATCCGTCACTGCCAATCTTTACCACGCCATCAAATGGAGATATATCGGAGTAACAGAAAAGAACAGTAGCGTTGCCCGCATCAGCACCATCATGGTTGCTTAAGAAATAGTCACCGTAGTCTAATGTCTCAGGATTGCCAGAATTAGCAAATTCATTAAGTTTGCTCTGAGCCTGAGCATCATCTATCATCCCAGCACTTGTGTCCATTTTGGCCCAAACCTTGGTCCTATCGCCCACATACAATGTCTGTTGACCAAGACTAAACGTCGGATACCATTCCCCTACACTGTGGCTAGAATCATTATGGCCGACTTCATTAGCACTACTAATGTTATTACTAGATCTGCCCGTAAAGCCTACTGGCGCTACACCATTCTGCGTCGCACCAAAAGTCAAGCCTTTATAATCCCTTTCCTGATAGATATCATTTTTCTCCTGAAAGTATCCTCTTCTCCAAAAACCACCGTTCTCAACAATACAATCAGACATAGCAGGCTCTACCACAAGCCATCCATCCACTTTGCTACCAACAATACCGTTGCCACTATTAGCTATACCAATCGGAGGTATATATTTTTTGCCACTTTCAGTAGGAAGATTGTCTGTATTTACCGTATAGTAAACCCACCTAGAAAACCTATATTCCGCTCCCGTATCCGATTGGCATACATTGGACGAATTCGGAGCATAATTAATACTACTATTACCATTACAGCTCTCTGAGTTACCATCAGCATTCTGAGTTTCACCAAAAACCAACGACGAGCAGGCAAGCACCCCAGCAAAAGATAGCGCAAGAGCAACCGCCATCCTCATATTAGTTCTAGAGTTCACAATCTTTTGCATATTCCTCCCAGTTGTCCGATTCATAATATAAATCACTATATACATCACAAAGCGTTTGTCTGTTCTGGTCGCTTAATTTTTCTGGAATATTTCTGTCCAAAAACGCTTTTACTCTTCCAGCATCGCCGAACTCCGACATAACATATTCTTCATAGTTTTTTAGTAATTCGGTTTTTGCATCTTGATCGTTTTCGTTTTCTATGTAATTTTCAAGGTCGTCAACAGAGCTGAAGCAAAAACCGTTTTCCCGTTTTTCGCTTTCGCAAGAGCTTTTAAATGCTTCTACTTTTTCGCTCGCTCGCTCTACGGCAGTTCTCCTGTCTTTCAAGAAATAGAACGCGGCAATAACCAATAAAAGAACAATGAAAATCACAGCGACAAACGCCCACTTATGCCATCCGCCAAAGAAAAATTCTAGAAACTTATTCTTTTTCTTGCCATCATAATTCTTCGACCCTTTCTCTGCTTTCTTGAGTTTTTCGTCGAGCTTCTTTGAGTCTTCTACTTCTTTGGCTTTTTCTTTAATATCTTTTTCGTGCTTGGATTTCGCAGCTCTCTCTGCGGCTGCTTTCCTAGCTTCTTCGCCCTCGATTTTTGTGAAGAGTTCGCTTTTATCATTATCTTCAATTTTCGAGGAATCAAAAGAAATGTTTGTGTCTTTGACCTTATTCTCACCCTCTAATTCTGACATCTTATATTAATTTTAGCATAAGCGCTACCATTTATAAAGCCGAGAGCCAGCCTGTCGGAGCAACAAAAAATCCCACATTTCTGCAGGATTTTCTGAGTAGTATTACTATTTTGCGTATTCGATTGCTCTGGTTTCGCGAATAACGTTAACTTTAACAACGCCTGGATATTGCATCGTTGCTTCAATCTTGTTTGCGATATCTCTTGCAAGCTTCAAGGCTGTTAGATCGTCGACCGTCTTTGGCTCAACAATAACACGGATTTCGCGACCAGCAGAGATAGCATAGGCCTTCTCGATACCTGGGAAGCTCGTAGCAACGTTTTCTAGACCGCGCATGCGTTCTGCAAAGTTCTCTGCGGAAACGTTGCGAGCGCCTGGACGAGCAGCAGAAACAGCATCACAAATCTTAACGATAACAGCTTCTGGAGTTGTTGGCTCGATATCGTCATGGTGAGCAGCAATTGCATGGACAACTTTCTCGTTCATGCCATATTTTCTTGCTAGTTCAGCACCAATATCTGCATGCTTGCCTTCAATCTTGTGCGTGACGGATTTGCCCATATCATGAAGAAGAGTTGCAGTCTTTGCGATGTTAACATCTGCGCCGATTTCTTCCGCAATCATACCGGCCATATGCGCCATCTCGACAGAGTGAAGCAAAACGTTCTGACCATAGCTTGTACGGAACTTCAATTCACCAAGTAGGTGCAAGATTTCGCTCGGAATGCCAACAACACCAACTTCACGAGCAGCATCTTCGCCGGCACGAACGACTTCTTTTTCAATTTCGCGTTCTGCTTTTGCGACTGCTTCTTCGATGCTTGCTGGATTAATGCGACCATCCTTCATCAAACGCTCAAGCGCATAGCGAGCAACCTGGCGACGGATTGGATCGAAGGAGCTAAGCACAACCATGCCTGGAGTATCGTCGACAAGGACGTCGACGCCAGTGGCATGCTGAAGAGCCTGAATATTGCGACCTTCCTTACCAATAATACGACCCTTCATGTCGTCATCTGGAAGCTTGAGGCTAGTAACCGTACGGTCAGCTGTAACCTCGCTGCTCATACGCTCCATAGCGGTTAGAAGAATAGCCTCGGCAGTCTCGTCAACGTGATCACTAATAGCTTTTTGTTCTTTTACGACAAGATCAACAAGGTCTTTCTTTGTATCGCGTTCAACCATCTGCATGAGCTTGTCGTAAGCTTCCTGCTTGCTTAGGCCGGCGATTTTTTCTAGCTTTTGCTGAGCTTTGTCGCGGATTTCGCGAATTTCACCCTTTAGCTCTTCGAGCTCATCCTCTTGTTTGCGAAGTTTTTCGGACTTCTTGTCTAGCTGATCGAGCTTTTTGTCTAGAGAGTCTTCGCGTTCGACAAGGCGATTCTCGGTCTTCTGCCACTCTTTACGACGGTTAGCTTCTTCACGATTTGCCTGCTCGGTAATTTTAGTCGATTCCTTCTTAGCGTTTAGGACCAATTCTGAAGCTTCGTGCTTTGCTTTGCGTACAATTTCGTCTGCTTTATTCTGGCCACCACGCTCTTTGCTCTTGTTGTAGAATGCAAAAATTCCCGCACCAAGTGCGACACCAACAACAAGCGCGACTATACATAATAGTACTGGCATGTCCCTCTTTTCTAAATTGTTTTAAATAAATCAATTGGTTAATAAAATCCCCCTTGTGAAGATTATATCACAGGGGGTAAAGATATCTATCTTTTATTCTAGCCAGTAACGCTCGCCGCCAAGGACGTCATAGATCGTAAGTTCATATTCTTTTAGAGTATCCGTTTCTGGCGCACCATCTTCTAGATAGGTCGGCGCAAGAATTGGCGCTTCACTACAGACAGAGTCTAACATGTAATATCTTGCAGATTTTTGCCAGTTCAAGGTATTTAGAGCAGTATTTACCATGCAGTTTGGCGAGGTAGTCGGGAGTTTCT
>JAUMYE010000066.1:5083-5325 GCA_030528815.1 Candidatus Saccharimonadota bacterium
GCATAGATGAAATATGGAGTTACGTGCGCGAGGTCGACCAATTTTTTATCATCGCTGTTTGCGAGTTTTTCGAACAAGCCAGCGGAATGATCACCGAAATACAGAACGACGACTTTTTCATCCATTTTATCTAGCGAGTCGATAAATTCACCAAGATATTTATCTGAACTATGTAGACTCTGGAAGTAAGTTTCGATCTGTTTTCGAGTTTCTTCGTCGATAGATTCGTCGGTGATTTTGTA
>JAUMYE010000005.1 GCA_030528815.1 Candidatus Saccharimonadota bacterium
AACTCTCTTCCCCGTTTCAGAAGTTCTTTTAATTCCTCTGCGTTCTCCTCTTCCTCCTCGGAGTTCTCGTCTTCCTCATCAGGGTTTTCTCCATCTTCTTCGGATGGAGCTTCTTCCTCTTCTTCGGTTGTTTCCTCAGTCTCTTCAGTTTCTTCAGAAGGAGTTTCTTCTTCCTCAGTAGTATCTTCAGGAGCTTCTTCCTCTTCTTTTGGACCATTCACCATCTCGTCCATAAGTGCAGCACGCTCTTCATCGGACATATTAAAGAAGGCTTCAGGCGTTAACTCCTTCGAGGCTAAGAACTTATTTAGCTTTTCGCTCTCTTCCTCATTACGATCCTCCATATAATCATCTACGAGACTCAAAAGATCCTCGAGACTCATCTTGTCGAGATCATCAGCAGTAAGATCACCGTACTTCTTAGCTAGCCATTCGGCAGCATCGCCAGAAAGAATATCTAGAGCTTTTGCACGACTTTCGTTCTCTTTAGATTCTTGCTCCGACTCGTCCTCGTTAGAATTATCAGAGGCATTAAATTCTGCCTTAAGAGCATCACGCTGCTCATGAGGCAAATCTATATAATCTATAAAACTATAACCCTTGGAGGCTAAGAATTCGTCAAATCTCTTACTTCGCAGGAACTCTTCTTCTTCTTCTTTTATATAATCATCAAAATCTTCAGGTGCTACTCCATTTTTAAAAGCTTTTCTAAGCGCAACCTGTTTTTCCTGAGGCAAATTCCAGTAGTCGCTACTGCCATAGTCGATGCCATGCGAAGCCAAGAAATCACCATATTTCTTTCTATCCTCTAAATAATCCTGATACTCTTTCGTGAGAGCGCCAAGCTGCTCATCATCCATATTTCTGAGATCATCTTCAGAAATCTCTTTATGATTAACTAATAACCAAGAACTACCTTCGCTCAGAAGAGTATCGATAGCCTTTTCTCGATCAGATTTCTCGCCAGATCCCTCGTTTCCGCTTGGGACCCCAACATTCTCGTCATTTTTCTCGTTAGAATCGCCACCCTGTTCCTCAGTGTTCGCACTATCCTGATTATTACTGTCGCCATTTTCAACAGTATCGTCATCGCCAAAACCTGCCATCAAAGACTCAATATAAGCCCTGCCGCGCTCATTGGCCAATTGACCCAGTTTAGCAGAATCCATTTTTTCAAGATCATCGGCGCTAATCTCTGGGTGATTCTGTAAAAGCCACTCCGCACCAAACTCGTCGTTCAATAAGTTGAGATTTTGTTCCCTATCATACTGTTCGCGTTCTTCTGCAGTCATTCCTTCATACTGAGAGCCATTACCAATATTGCGCAACAATTCATCGACGCTATCGCCAGGCACGGAAGCTGAGTCCTCGCCCTGAGTACCATTATCAGTCTCGTCTTTGCTATTATCTGCACTAGTCTCAATTGGAGCATTATCTAGCTCACGAGCCCTTCGCTCTAGCTCCTGACGTGCACCAATAATATTACCCCTCCTAAGTTCATCAACACTCAGGCTCTTTAGCGAATCCATATATGCAGGATCATTTAACTTTTCATAATGCTCATCAAAATGACGCTCATCATTATCACTCGAGTTTTCAAAAATAGGAGCTTCAGAAGAAGTATCAATCTCAGAGCTATTATCTTCTTGCTTACCCTTCCATTCTTCAAAGCTAGCCCTAAAGGCAGGGATCATATCGTCTTTAATTGGGCTATAACCTGCAATTTGGGTATCATTCAAAAAGTCAACAACGCCAGGCTCTTGCACAAAAGCAATCGCCTCTTTCTGACTTGGGTCAATCAAACTAAGATAACGGCCAAGCTCAACATCGGCCTGAGCGGCACGTTCATTGTGTGTATCGGGTTTAAAAGGTATCGTTTCGGTTGATTCGTACTCTTCAAGTCTCTGAGCACGTTCATCTTTTTCTTTGCGAAGATCTTCATATCTCTGCGCATGCTTATCAGCTTCCGCCTGACGCCCAAGCGGATCGTCGTCCTGGCCGCCAAACTGAACATCTCCAAGAATATCAAAAGGACTTCCAGAGCCCTGCTCTAGATCATCAGCCCTCTCTGGCGGAAACGGATTTCCAGATTTATTATCCATTAATTATCTCCTACCCTTTAATTTCGCCAGATTCTTTGTTAGCACTCTCGACCATAGAGCTCTCTGCTCTAACCTCACGAGCAACCTCATCGGCCTCGTCAGCACCAACATAAAGCATCTTGAACTGCATCATTGTTTCAAGAATGACGCGCTGTGTATCAATACCAGAATTATTAATAAAGTCGTAAGTATCCTGCTCAGAGAAGTTAGGATCGTCAAGCTTCTCATTTAGCTCAGCAACTTTGTCGCTAGGCAAAGCATTGATTAGGGCATTATCGATTTGAGTCATTAGGCGATCAGCCATATCCTGCCTTAGCTCTTCACGGACGTCGCCTTCGACGCTTAACCCTTTTTCGTCAATAAGCGAATCAATAAACTGATTGACCTGTTCCATAAAAATAATACCTCTCCCAATATATAGTTTAAGTCAATTATATCATAAGCATTTACCCCAAGCGCAAGCGCATTGCTCTCTGAAAAATCCCAAAAATATGATATAATATGCAAAGTTATGAAGATCTTAGGGATAGAAAGCTCCTGTGATGAGACCGCGGCATCAGTCGTCGAAGACGGCAACCGCGTGCTTTCGAATGTCGTAAATTCCCAAATCGATATCCATGCAGCCTATGGCGGTGTTATTCCAGAAATCGCTGCCCGCTCTCATATCGAAGTCGTTCTTCCCGTTATTAATCAGGCTCTAAAAGACGCCGGCTGCACCCTTGATCAAAGCCAGCCGAACAAAATCGATGCCATTGCCGTTACTCATACTCCGGGCCTTGTTGGCTCCCTACTCGTCGGCACGTTAACTGCTCGCACGATGGTCGTTATTAATAACGTTCCATTTTATCCAACTCACCATCTAAAATCCCATATCTATGCCAACTGGTTAACCGGCTACAACCCAACCTTCCCTATTCTTGCTCTGGTCGTTTCTGGCGGGCATACACAAATAATATATATGGAGCGCCATGACGATTTTCATATCATCGGCTCTACTCGTGACGATGCCATCGGCGAAGTCTTCGACAAGGTCGCAAAAATTCTCGGCCTTCTCTACCCAGGTGGTCCAAACATTGCCAAGAAAGCTTTAAATGGCGATCCAGACAAATATCAACTCCCGATTCCAAAAGTCGATGGACTAGATTTTTCATTCAGCGGTCTAAAAACTGCTGTACTCCGAGCCATCCAAAAAGAACTCGGCTTGCCTATCACTACCCCAAGCTACGAGCTAAAAGAAAAACTTACCGAACAACAAATTTGCGATTTTGCAGCTAGCTTCCAAAAGACAGCCGTCAAAATTTTGGTTCAAAAATTACAAAAAGCCTGCAGTATGTATCCAGAAGCAAAATCCATCCTTCTTGCTGGCGGCGTTTCCGCCAACCTTGCCCTCCGCGAAGGTCTAACCAAAGCTTTCGAAAAATCCCACGAAGTATACTTCCCTGACCTAAAGTTCGCCACAGATAATGGCGCTATGGTTGCTTCGGCTGCATATTATTCTATTCAGGCCGGAGAAAAAGCGAGCGACCCATACTCGCTCGACATTTCCCCGCGTTCCGTTATTAAATAATTATTTTTTAATCAAACGCTTAATTTTACGAAGCCCACCCATGAGCTTCTTTTTTCTGTTGGCCTTAGAATAAGCCTTCTCGTCCAAAACTTTCTTAAAGCCACCAACATACTCTTCGACAAAAATACCAAAATGACCTTTAAAACGAAGTAGCTGATTCTTTTCAGAGAAATCACCCTCTACGCCATACAAGTTCGCACGATCCAACTTCTTCTCGATTGCATACTTATAGAATGCATCATATAGGAAAGTCATGCCGTTTAGATGTTTGTTCTTCTCGGAAATACCAGCCAAGAAGCTAACAAGCTCACCAGAATGATTAAAGAATACATGCGACGCAACCGCTTCTCCGCTCTCCTTGGAATAAGCCACCTGAAGCACCAACTCATCGCCAAAATATTTCTTCATATCTTCAAAATACGAAACTGGCCTATCGTTTACTTCGTTACGCTTGTTGCTATCACTAATCGGCTGCATAACATCAGCAAGTTTGGACAAATCTTTTAATGTCTCAACATAAACCTGATCGCCATACTTCTTGATTGTACGACGGACATTATAGTTATAGCTCTTAGACAAAGCTTCTTCATCATGAATCTCGGACATATCTTTTACGGCCATAAAACGGTTTGCCTTTGCGACCGTTCCGATAGTCTCGCCCTCAAATTCAAAGCCCGCATCAGCAAAACACTTCTTTACTGCTTCCTTTTCGAAGTCTTCAAGAACATTGCCGTCTTTGTCACGAATACTCACGAGCATTGGTGGGAAAATTTCCAAAACGAATACATTTTTGTTGCGGCAAAACTCGGAAATTTCTTCAAGCACAAACTTTAATAGCTTCAAGTCCGAATAATCCATAACCGGACCAAGCTGAATCATCGCTTCGCCATTTTTGACGAGCAGCAACATACAAGCCTTCAAATCTTCTTTATCGAAAACACCAAGCGTGTACGATTCAAAACCCAAAGTCTTACGAAAATCTGCACGAGAAAAATCCTGAAGCAGATTTCCCGTCTTTGCACCCTCCTCAAATTTGCGGTAATCCCGCTCAGAAATCTCAACTAAATTCATATATATATTATATATTACAAAGAATCATAAGCTTTAAAACTCTTACGCCACAGAACGCATAGGATAGCATGTGCTACAATGAATTCATGACACCACATTTCTTGCAAACTAGTGCATGGGGAGATTTCATTAATTCAGAAGGCGAAAAAACCTTCCACATTAAAGAAAAAGATTTTGAAGCTCTCTGCACTCTCAAAAAGACAAAAGTTGGTAACTACCTATTCTTGCCTTATGGCCCAACATTGAAAGACGAAAAAGCTCTGAAGCCTGCTCTTGCAAAAATCGAAGAACTGGCAAAAGAAAATGACTGCATCTTCATTCGCATCGAGCCAACTATCCAAATCTCAGAAAAGACCATCAGCACCCTAAAGCTCAAAAAGACCAAGGATCTAGATCCAAAACATACAATCATTCTAGACCTAGCTCCAAGCGAAGAAGAATTACTGCTAAACATGGAGCAGAAAAAACGCCAAATTTATCGCAACTACTACAAAAAAGGCATCACAATAAGGCAATCCAGAGACAAAGAAGATGGCAAGATTCTTCTAAACTATCTACATCAGTTATCAGACAAGAGAAACTTCCTTCCTCATAGCGACGAATACCTGCTAAACCAGCTAAACTTCGACTTCGCAAAACTCTACATCGCCGAATTCGAAGGCAAAGCCATTGGCGCAGCGCTCATTTACGATACAGAGGATACAAGATACTATGCTCACGCAGCAGCTTCCGACGAACATCGCAAGCTCTCCCCTGGCGTAGCTATCCTAACCCAGATGATTATGGATGCTAAGAAAAACGGCCAGAAATATTTCGACTTCTGGGGCGCAACCGATTCGCAAGATCCAAACCACCCATGGTATCACTTTACTCAGTACAAGCTAACCTTTGGTGGCAAAATGGTAGAATACGCCGGTACTTATGACTACATCATTTCCAGTACAAAGTACAAATTCTACACTGCCCTTCGTAGAGCCAACCGCTTGAAACGAAAAATCCTAAAATAACAAAAGACCGCCTAAAAAACAGGCGGTTTTTTGATGCTCTCATAATGCAGCAAACAAAGAATTCGATAATTATTTCAAAAAGCCAAAAACTCTCAAATTCTTAACTTCGCCACAATCTACATTTTACGACATTAACAGCTTCGATAAAAATTCCCTACTCGTCAAATTTCGAAAGATCAAAAAGCGGCGTCTCGCCCTCGGCCATTATTGCCCTGGCCTTTTTGAGCAGTTTTTTGAGCGCTGCTTCAGAATTAGCCGAGCCAACATGAACCGTCTTGACGACTTCTCTACCCTTCTTGTAGCAAACCTGAACACCAGTCGCACCGCTACCAGTTTTAAATTTTCGGATATACGCCATTACTTATAACATTAGCACTTTGGAAGAAAAATTCAAAAGAAATTATCCACAATTAGTAGCTAAATATAACCAAAATTCACTACCCTACACCAACCCAAACAATCATTAGCATTTTATTGACTTAGCAACCCCGACCATATATACTTATGTTAATGGCGGTGGGCAAGAGGTGGACTCTTATACATGACGGCCATAAGGATCACGTCCTGGTTTGACGTGGGGTAGGATAATCCGTATATCCCGGCAGAAAAGTCGATTAAACTATGAATCAATACAAATATATTTTTCACAACACTAGTTATGTTTTGTCAAGTCCTAAAAATTTAAGGTCTAGCATTTTCGTGTGAAATTGATTTATATTAGAATATAATTACAAACAATTGTCAAGCACAACCATAACAGATACAGAAGCGTCCGAAAGGGCGATTTTTTAATACTTTTTAACAATTTTTTGTAAACCAAATTCAAAGCAAAATCGCGTTCCTGTCCATTAGCAAAAACACCTGTTTTAGTGTATAATATAAGACAAAAGAGAGTAGGGAAGGTCAAAGAAAAACCAACCCATTTTTATGACGGGAGAATAAATGAAATTCAGCAAAGCTTACGAGCCTAACGAATACGAGACAGACATTTACGCCCTCTGGGAACAAAGCGGCGCATTTTCTAGAAAATCTGAGAAAAATCCAAAAGACAAATCCGATCCATACACGATCGTAATGCCACCACCAAACGCAAACGGTAACCTTCATATTGGCCATGGTCTAACCATCGCTCTTGAAGATATTCTTACCCGTTACCATCGCCTGAGAGGCGAAGATACTTGGTATATTCCAGGTGCCGACCATGCTGGCTTTGAAACTTGGGTTGTTTATGAACGCAAGCTAGAAGCAGAAGGCAAAACTCGCTTCGATTACACCCGTGACGAACTATACCAGCAGGTTTGGGACTTCGTTCACGAACAGCGCGGCAACATGGAACTTCAACTTCGTGCCTTAGGCGCATCTTGCGACTGGGATAATCTCGTCTTTGCTCTCGATCAAAAAGTAGTCGATACCGTCTACGACACTTTTGGTAAATTCTGGAAAAAGGGTCTTATTTACAGAGGTAAAAAGCTCGTTAACTTCTGTACTAAACACCAGACAGCTTTCGCAGATATTGAAGTCACCCACAAGGAAGAAAAGGGCAAACTTTGGAAGATCGCCTATCCTCTAGCAGAGCCAACCGATAGCATAACCGAAATCGTCATCGCAACTACCCGCCCAGAAACCCTTCTCGGCGATACCGCAGTTGCAGTGAACGGAGAAGATCCTCGCTACAAAGACATCATTGGTAAGAAGATTAAACTTCCTCTTACAAACCGTGAAATTCCTATCATTGCCGACGAACACGCCGACATGAACTACGGTACTGGTGCCGTAAAAATCACCCCAGCTCACGACCAGAACGACTACGAAGTTGGTCAGCGCCACGACCTCAAGATGATTACCGTCATTGGTTTTGATGGCAAAATGACCGAAGAAGCTGGCGAAAAGTATGCCGGCCTTACCACCAAAGATTGCCGCAAAGCAGTCTTAAACGATCTCGAAGAACTCGGCCTTCGCCGCGGAGAAGAGGATATCGTTCACGAAGTCGGCCACTGCTACAAGTGCGACACCGTCATCGAACCGCTCCTAAAGGAACAGTGGTTCGTAGATATGGAACCTCTTGCAAAGAAAGCAATCGAAACTCTCAAGGCAGGGAAGATTAAATTCCATCCAGCCAACAAGCAAAAGGTTCTTATCAACTACCTAGAAAACCTCAAAGACTGGAACATTTCCCGCCAAATCCCTTGGGGTATCCCGATTCCAGCCTTCCAGAACGTCGACGATCCAACAGATTGGATTTACGATACTCGCGTAAACGAACCAGAAATCGTCAGCGATGGCAAAACTTATCGCCGCGATCCAGACACCTTCGATACCTGGTTCAGCTCTAGCCAGTGGCCATATATCACCACTAGCGACAGCGACAAGCATTTCCCAACTTCCGTCATGGAAACTGGCGCCGACCTTCTATTCCAGTGGGTAGGTCGCATGATTATGATGAGCCTCTTCGTCAAAGACGATATTCCATTCAAGGAAGTCTACATGCACGGTATGGTTCTTGACGAACACGGCCAGAAGATGAGCAAGTCAAAAGGTAACGTTATCAACCCAATCGAAACCGTCAGCAAGTACGGTTCCGATGCACTTCGCCTTGGTCTTATCGCATCTAGAAGCGCAGGCGTCAACCAGGCCTTCAGCGTAAGCAAGGTCATCGCAAGCCGCAACCTCTGCAACAAGCTCTGGAACGTTAGCCGCCTAATCCAGAACATTGTCGATGAAAACCCAGAAAACGAAAACAACGGCGACGGCAACAAAGCCCTTGGCGAGAACTGGATCCGCCGCGAAATCAACCGCACCAACAAAGAACTCGTCAAGCTTATGAAGAACTATCGCTTCGCAGAAGCTGGAGACATGCTTTACGACCTAGTCTGGAACAAATATGCCGACTGGTTCCTCGAAAGCGAAAAGCTATGGAAGAGCACTGATCTTCTCAAGGATACCCTAGAGAAAGTCCTTATCATGCTCCATCCATTCGCCCCATTTGTAACCGAAACAATCTGGCAAGCCCTAAGCTGGACCGAAGGCCTACTAATCAACCAGGAATGGCCAGAGCTATACAAGGTTGACGAAGAACGCGCCAAGAACTTTGATGAGATTATCGAAATCGTCACCAACGTTCGTAGCCACTTCCAGAGCCTACCAGGTTCTGGTCTATATCCAATAGCCTTCCATGACGACCAGCTCATGTACGAAAACCAGCTCCTCGTTCAGCATCTAACCAAAGCTCCTAGCGTTCCACAGACCAAGGTCGAAGAAGCAAAGGGTCTACGTCTTGCAATTCCAGGCCATAATATCTACCTACAGATTCCAGAGGATATTCACAAAAAATACAAGGCAAACCTTGAAGAACGTATCTTGAAGCTTGGCCAGGAAATCAACACTCTTGAAGCCCGCCTACGCAATCCAAAGTACGTCGAAAAGGCTCCAAAGGAACTAGTCGAAGAAACCAGAAACAGTCTAGAAGAGAAGAACGGCCTCATTGCCAAGATGAAAGCCGAGCTCGAACTAGTCTAAAACGACTCAAAAGTACCAGCTTAAACCGCTGGTATTTTTGTTGCCTGTACTTTACAAATCAAACCTTTTATGCTATAATATAGCTACTATATTCTCGCATGAGGGGAGGAAATATTATCATGAAAGAGAATATCGTTATTTCGAAAGCAGCAGATACGCTGCTACAAGTATCCTTTGATACGCAAAAAATACACCTTAATGCCGAAAAGGCGCAAAAAATCCTCCGGGACATGACGATTACTGGCGAAATCGCCGGATTCAACATGGACTACGCGCACAATGGGGTCATCATGATCGTGACCAACCCATTGTCATGGACAACACCAGAGCTGGGCTTAGAGAAGCTCAAAAAAGCTTTTGGGTAATTCAAACCCCTGGGGGCAGAAATGCCCCCTTTTTGCTTCTTGACAAATTAAAGCATTTATGCTTATATTAAAGATAAGAAAATGAGCGAAAAACAAAAACCTTCCACCGAAAGCTTCGACGAAAAAAGAAAACACAAAATCGAAAAAAATCTTAGCGAAATCGAAGATGTAGATTTTGAAGTAATCGAAACTCCAAACCTACAAGAATTCAAATCATATCGCAGACAATCCGAAGCAAAATTCGCCTCGTCTCAAACGGCTAAACTCCAAGCCTATAGAGAAGCAGAACAAAAAGGTATGCAAGGCAGGCTACCAATTCTTACCAAAAAATCTCTTCGCGAAATTCAAGCAGGTCGCAGACAGCTTCAAGACGAAGATGTTTATACGAGTCGCATCGACTATAACGAAGCAGATACGAGGGAAATGCGCGAACTGCTTAGTCGGGAAGATGCTGAAAGAGGCCTCGATAATACCTTTAGCAAAGCCAAGGCTGTCGAAAGATTGTTCGTAACCTATCTCAATAATTCGCAGTTTTTTACTCTCGAAAACGAAACCATTAGAACTCGTCAGTCCTCAGATTTCGATGACCTAAAAAATGGCGTCGATATCTACTCCATAATCGAAGGACAGCCAGACGAGGAAGGACGCGCTCCAAGCCTAATTATCGCTTTTGATATCACCTCCGCTAAAATCCCAGAAAAGCTCAGCAAAAAGCTTACAAAAATAAGGATGGCCGGAGACAGACAGTTACATCCTGGTGAATCGCAAATTACATATTACGCCAAACCGGGCGAAAACGACCCAAGCAAACAGCAGCGCGAATTTCCAAAGAATCACGTCATCCACTATACTCTAAGCCTTGGCGACCAAGCATGTGACGATGTTCTATTTCAAACCGAAATCGACGAAAATGGCCTTACGGAAAACGGCATCGACAAAATGCCAGACCTAAAGCTAAAATTCCTTTTACAAATCCAGGCCCAAAACTACTACTACCTAGCAGCAACCGAAAGAGAAATCGAAGAGCTAGAAGAAAGCATCGACGATTATCCATTTTCAGAATACATTGAAGATGAACAGCTAAAAAGCCAGGTAAAAGAGACTGAGGAAAAAATTTATTCCGCAACTCGCTGGAAACATAAACTCGAAAAGATGATAGCTATTCTCGAAGATTCAATTCACGAAACGCAAAAAGGAATTCTAACTTCAAACCTACCAGCCACGGAATCCACTATTAGATATATCCTCAAAAAGCCAGAAGGTCCTCTAACTCAAGACGAGGTAAGAGCCGGTGTTAGTACTCTTCTTAAAGAGATACAATCTGATTTTACAGACGAGGACGAATCATATAGTAAATTTACCGAAATAGCAAAAACCGAAACCAAAAGACAAGATGACGCCACTAGAGAAATCCAAATGCGCCGACGCGCAAAACAGCTCGGCGCTGCGATAAAACCATAAAAAACAAAAAATGCCTAGAAATAGGCATTTTTTAATCGATTAGGTTAAACTTCTTCGATCATCGATAGCTTTTCGCGAATAGAATTGAATTCATCTTCGCTTAGGGAAAGAGTCTTACCTTGCTCCCAAGTCTCATCAAAAGGCATAAGATGAACATGGGCATGAGGCACATCTGTACCGATAACCTTGTAAAGTGTACGACGGCCAGTAACCTCTTCCATATGCTTAGAGATATTCTTTACGGCAGCCCATAGAGCAACCCAGTCAACGTCGGATAGATCATAGATTTTGTCTACTTCTACCTTAGGAACGACTAGAGTATGTCCCTTGACTTCTGGATTAATATCCAAAAAAGCCATTACGCGGTCATCTTCATAAATCTTGTAAGAAGGGATCTCTCCCTCAATAATTTTCGTAAAAATAGTAGCCATATCTATATGATATCAGAGTGCGCCTACAAGGCTAGTAAGTAAGCCGAGAACAACAGGAACATAAGGAAGCAGAGAAACAGCAATCAGGACTTTCTTGATAGTGCTCCTTGTTTTGCCGAAAGACATAAACGAAAGAATGATGCCGACAAGAAAAGCAGCACCAACAACTAGCATCAAGATATAGTAATAGGCGCTAGAATGCAGAGAAGAACAACCATGACTAACCGCACAGCCAAGCTCTGCTAGAAGAGAAAGGAACCAAAATCCAGCAATTACCGGCGCGCCAAAATTAAGAATAATCGCCCAAGTCGCCATCTTCTCATATTTACTGTTATCAACCGCAACCGGTATATTCGAAGTAGCTGGAGTATTTACGGTTGTATTTACGTCCTGAACATTCTCAGCAGGCTGAGTATTAGCATTCTGAACTGGCTGAGGCTGAGCTACAGGCTCTTCCTTAACACCGAGCCACTCGGCATCAGACATCCTCTTATTACTATCATCCATACCTAAATTATAACAAAAGCATAAACACAAAAAATACAACCTTACGGTTGCTTTTTATTGTGGCGGAAGCGAGAGGATATAAACAATACGCCGTTGTCGCAAGCGACCGGGTATTGGGCGAACCTCGGCTCTCATCCTCTCTTCGCACAATAAAAAATACAACCTTACGGTTGCTTTTTATTGTGGCGGAAGCGAGAGGATTCGAACCTCCGAGACATTGCTGCCCACACGATTTCGAGTCGTGCGCCTTCAACCACTCGGCCACGCTTCCACTTCTTATCTTACCATAAAAACCAGACCATAACCAAACAGGGCAGAATAACATCGATAACAAATAATATTTCGTAGCAAAAAAGCTGTAGGTTGGTAATTTCTTCGAGTGAAGCGCGATTATTGATCGAGCGAACGAGAAAAATTGCCAAGATACAGCTTTTTAGCACGAAATATGGTACACCCGATACGATTCGAACGTACGACCTTTGGCTCCGCAAGCCAACGCTCTATCCAACTGAGCTACGGGTGCATATGTGGATTTGGCTACTTTGTAACCAAACACCACCTGTTCAATAGATTAAACGAACATCTACGAAGGCCTTAACCCTCGCGATAACAACTATTATAGCACATTTTCTCAAGAGATGCTATACTAAAGTTACATATGGCAAAACAAGCGAAGAAATCCAGTCTAAAACCAAAAATTCAAAAGGTCAAAGCAAAGTTCTTTGCGACCTATTACAGTAACCCTGCCAAAGATTTAAAGATTATCGCCGTTACTGGCAGCCACGGTCGTGCCGAAACTGCACATCTTATTCAAGAGATTATCCGCAGTCGCGATCCTAAGGTCGGCCTTATCATTGATCCAGAATCAACTTCTAGCTTATACAAGCAACTCTTCAAGGTCTGGCGCTCTGGAACCGACCATGTAATCGTTACTGCTTCCAAGGAAGCTATTGCCAATCATTTCTTCTATCAATTGCCATTCTTTGCTGTCGTAGTCACCGAGACTAGTGCAGAGCAAGACGAAGACGTAAAGTCTATCCTCTTCAATAAAGAGCCATACTTCGCAATTCTTAACCACGATGATCCAAACTACGCTTTGTTCCAAAGCTTCCCATCAAAGTCTGCTACTTTGAGCTATGGCCATGACAACAATGCCGATCTTCGCATTAACCGTTCGAAGCTTTACAAAGTTGGTGCCGAAGCTAACTATAGCTACCAGAACTGCAAGTTCGACCTCGCCACCTACATCACAAGCGAGCAGTCCGAAAACTACATGGCAGCTGCAGCTCTTACTGCACTCGCAATTGGCCTAGACATCGACACTATCGTTGATGGTATCGCCAACTACGAACCAACCAACCCAACAACAATCGCTAACGATCAATCCGAACAATTCTAAAATGATAAATCAAAAACTTCTTGTTTCTGGTGCGCAATTTTTTGCCGATGATTTCAAAATCAACCCATATTACAACGATTCACAAATTAACCGCGAGAAAGCAATTCGCGAGCACCAAGAAATCGTAAACTGTTTCAAACAAGCTGGTATTGAAATTATTCAGGTCGACGCCCCAGCAAATTGCCAAGACGGCGTCTATACTGCAAACTGGGCTATAACCAAAGAGAGCAAGGCAGTTATGTCGCGCCTACCAAAAGCCCGCAAAGATGAAGAGCCTTATGCAAAAGCTCAGCTCGAACAGCTTGGTTACCAAATTTTTGAAGTCCCAGACGATATGTTGTTCTCGGGCCAGGGCGATTCGCTCCGCTGCGGAGACTATCTATTCGCTGGCTCCGGCTACCGTTCTGAACCTGCCGCACAACAATTTGTCGCAGATACTTTGGGCCTAAAACTTGTTCAGCTCCATGCTAAGCCGCAGTTAAATGAAGATGGAACAGTACATATTAATCCAGAAACCGATCACGCCGATTCCTTCTTCTATGATCTAGATTTGGCTCTATCTGTAATCGACGAGAATACTATCGCTTATTGCCCAGAAGCTTTCGATCAAGAATCTATCGACAAAATCGAAGCTACCCCTGTAGATAAAATCCGCGTTAGCCTCGAAGAAGCCCAGGAAGGCTTCGCCTGTAACCTGGTAAGCACTGGCAAATATGTCATTATGTCAAACCATGCACCAAACTTCCAGAAAGAGCTCGAAGCTCGTGGCTTTATCTGTCTAACCCCAGATGTAACCGAGCTCAAAAAAGGCGGCGGATACATTCGTTGTATTAGTCTTTGGTTAGATTAACAAAAAAAACACCCCCTAGAGCAGGGGCGTTTTTTATTTCTTGATTTTCTTCAAAGCTTTGCGAATCTCATCTTCTTCATAATAAGCGTGAGGACCATCTGCGCGTTCAATCGTTTTCTCATTACCTTTACCAAGGAAGAGAATAGTGTCGCCTTTCTTGGCCATTTCGCAGCATTTAAGAATTGCCGTCGGACGATAAAGTTCCATAAACAAATCTTCGCCGTCTTTCTTTCCGCTCTTTCTAGCACCCTTAGCAATCTGTTCAATAATCTCTGCGCCAGGCGTATCGCGATCGTCTTCCTCTGTAAGCATTACAATATCTGCATATCTACCAGCAATTTCGCCCATTGGCTCACGCTTGCTTGGATCGCGACGACCACCAGCAGAGCCAAACATTACGATGAGGCGACCCTTTGTAGCTTTCTTCATATCTGGAAGCAACTTCTCAAAAGCATCTGGCGTATGAGCATAGTCCATTACAACGGTAAAATCTTGCTTCTCGTCAATCTTTACCATACGGCCTTCGACCGAAGTCAAAGCATGAATACCATCAACAATTTCTTTGTCACTTAGGCCAAGCCTCTTACCAACTGCAACACAGGCCAAAGAGTTATAAACGTTGAACTGACCACCAATCTGCGTCTTAATCTCTAGATTTTCTAAGCTTGGAATCTTGTATTCAACGGAGTAGGGCGAGAGCTTAATCTTGTCGGCCTTCAAATCACCATATTCGACACCATAAGTAACAAAATCATCAATATCCGATTCAAAATACTCTGCAGATGGATCATCAGCATTAATTACACCGTAGCGAGCCATCTTGAATAGCTTGCGCTTTGCATCGCGATACCTCTCAAAAGTCTTATGGTAATCAAGATGTTCATGCGTAACGTTAGTAATAACAGCGATGTCGATCGGTACACCAATAGCACGATGCTGTGCTAAAGCATGAGAAGTAAGCTCCAAAACAAGATATTGAGCTCCAGAATCAGCAATTTTCTTGATACGCTGATTCAAAAGATTGGAATCAACAGTGGTCATATGCTCAACTTGCTCGTGAATCTCGTCGACACCCCAACCAACAGTAGTCATAAGACCAGCTTTGCGGCCAGCATTATTAAGCATCTTCCAGATCATAAAAGATGTAGTTGTTTTGCCATTTGTACCCGTAACACCGATAACTGTCAACTTCCTACCAGGGAAGCCATAGCGAAGGGCATAAGCACTAGCCTTACCAATATGATAAGGAATCGTCAAGCTATCATAAAACGGAATTTTTTCCTTTAAACCCATAAAATACCTCTATAAATCTTTATTTTATTATACTTCAAAAAGCCAGATTTTTAAACATAAGCATTGACATTTTCAAGCGCTTATGGTATAATTCAATAGTCTAATAAATTTTATCCAAATAGGAGGGTGGATATTATGTTAGAAGTATTATTAGCTCTGGTTCTTAGTATCGCGCTTATTATTTACGTCATTCCTACACTCAATGACCTCTCGAAGGCCATCAGAGACGAAGCAGACAGAGTACATAAGGAAGGTCTTATTAAGACCGACGGCGCATTCTGGTCTCCTGACCAGGAATACATCAAGCCAAAGCACTGAAACCCCGCCCCCGCGCGGGGCTTTCTTTTGCCTAAAAAAATATTAGCACTCAATGCTTGACAGTGCTAATTATAGCTACTAAACTAGAGTTATCACCTTTAAACAGGAGTTAAAAATGTCAATTAAACCACTAGCCGACCGCGTTGTCGCTAAAAAAGAAGCTGCAACCACTACGACCGCATCCGGCATTCTCCTTGGCGAAGCTAAAGAGAAATCTAATCTTGCAATTATCGAATCGGTAGGCCCAGACGTCAAAGCCGTAAAGAAGGGCGACAAGATCATCTATCGTGATTATTCCGCCACCGAAATCAAAGTAAATAGCGAAGAATATCTAATCATCAAAGAGGAAGATATCCTCGCAACTCTTTAACAATAAATCGTCCTCAAAAGCAGAAGAATATATTCTTCTGCCACATGACAGAGTAGAGAAAATTTACTTTGCCATATTATCGTAATTTGTGGTTTTTGCTTATAAACTTCTTAAGTATCCGCAGTTACGACGAGGACAAAGTTCAATAACCCTATAACGATAGGCGTTATTGAACGACTTAAGAAGTTTAAAGTAAAAACTATAAATAGGATTTATTATGGCAAAGAAAATTTTCTACGACGAAGATGCTCGCGAACGCGTACTCGGCGGCGCTAAGGCTCTCTATGATGCCGTCAAAGTAACTTTTGGCCCAAAGGGTCGCAACGTTGTTATCGATAAGGGTTATGGCGCTCCAACCATCACCCACGATGGCGTAACTGTCGCCGAAGCCGTCGATCTAGAAAACAAAGACGACGAAACTCTTGGCTACCAGATTGGCGCAAAGCTTATCAAGTCTGCCGCTCAGAAGCTAAACAAAGCTGCTGGTGACGGCACTACTACTGTAACTGTTCTTACCTACAACATCATTGCTGAGGCAAATAAGCTTATCGCTGCTGGCCACAACCCAATGGAACTCCGCAAGGGCATCGAAGCTGCTGGCGCAGAAATCATCAAGGGCATTAACAAGACAGCAGAGCAGGTTGCTGGCGACGACAAGAAAATCGCCGAGTTTTCAACTATCAGTGCTGGCGATGCAGAAATCGGCAAGCTAATCGCTGACGTTATCGAGAAAATAGGCAAAGATGGCGTTGTTACTGTCGAAGCAGGCCAGGGACTCGAAATGCAAAGCGAAATCACTGAAGGCTTCACTTACGATAAAGGCTTCGCTAGCGCCTTCTTTGTAACCGATGCAAATCGCCAAGAAGCAATCTTCAATAAGCCAGAAATTCTTCTTACAACCGAGAAAATCTCTTCCGCTAACGACATTGTTCCATTCCTAGAAAAGATGGCACAGACTGGCCGCAAAGATCTAGTTATCATCGCCGAAGAAGTTGAAGGTGAAGCTCTAAGCATTCTCGTCCTCAACAAGCTCAAAGGCGTCTTTAATACTCTAGTTCTCAAGGCTCCAGCATTCGGTGATCGCCGCAAAGAAATCATGGAAGACATCGCAACTCTTACTGGCGCAATCGTCGTAAACAAAGACAAAGGTCTAACTCTAGAGAACGCAGACCTCGACGTTCTTGGTTCCGCTCACAAGATTATCGCAACCAAAGACGAAACCACAATCGTATCTGGCAACGGCGACAAGAAGAGCGTCAAAGAACGCATCGAGCAAATCAAGGCTCAAGCCGAAGCAAGCACTTCAGACTACGAAACAGAGCAGTTCAACAAGCGCGCAGCTGCACTCGCAGGCCGTGTCGCTATTATCAAGGTTGGTGGTGCAACTGAAACCGAAATCGACGAAAAGAAATATCGTGTCGATGACGCTGTCGCAGCAACCAAGGCCGCTCTCGATGAAGGTATCGTCCCAGGTGGCGGCGTAACTCTTGTAAACCTAAGCAAGAACATCAAAGAAGACAACGCAGGTGCAACCATCTTGAAACGCGCCCTCAAGGCTCCATTTGTCCAGATTATGGAAAATGCCGGCCTTAACAGCCAGGCTCTCCTCGCTCAGGTAGAAGCAGCAAAGGATGGCCAGGGTATCAACGTTATGACCCCAGAAAAAGGCCTTATCGACCTCAAGAAAGCTGGCGTTATTGATCCAGCTCGCGTTACTCGCGAAGCAGTCCAGAACGCAACCAGCATCGCAGCTACAGCAATCACCATGGGCGCTCTCATGGTAGATATTCCAGAAAAGGAAACTGCAGCTCCAGCTGGCAACGGCATGGGTGGCATGTACTAAAGCCAAAAACTCCGCTCCGAAAGGGGCGGTTTTTTGTTGACAAGAAAAAGCCCCAAACTTTTTAAGTTCAGGGCTTCTAACTACTCTATTTCTTTGGCATCTGAACGCCAAGTCTATCGATGGACTCAACTACGAAAAGAAGGGCTTCGGCACGAGCCTTTTCATCCTGGATGCCTTTTGCTGCATTATAAGCACCCTCAATGCAAGACTTGTCGTTTGTCGTCTCGATAATTTCCTTGTAGATAAGGAATTTCTTTTCTACTGGAAGATCGACTTTCTCGATTATTGGGCGTAGATCAGAAAGGGCAGAAGCCTTTACGCGGTCCAAATCTGGATCACCATAGAACGCCTTTGTTTCTGGCTCACCGAGTGGAGCTGTAGCATTATTCATGAAAGCAGGCATAGCTGGTGCTGCTGGAGCAGCAGGAGCTGGAATTACTGGAGCAGCTGGAACTGGTTTGCCACCCTTGCCGCCATTATTCCCACCATTGCCGTTAGAACCTTTTTTGATACGATCTTCAATCTGAGCAACAGCTTCAGTGCTATCTGCCTCAGTAGCTTTTGAAGCGTTCGTGATGTTGTTGATTGCTTGCTGTAGCTCATCCTGAGCTGCACCATTGTTATCCATTTTACCCACCTTTTTATCTCTAAATACTTACCTTTAATATTATCACGCTTATGCTAAATTCGCAAAATCCTTACGATATGATCAAGGAGATCAAGTTTCACAGGCTCCATTGGTAGATTCTCGCCAAACATATCTACAATTTCCTCGCCTTGAGTCTCTGGGAAGAAGACATTGTTTCTTGGATAGAAGCGTTTCTTTGGTGTAAGAACAATAGAGTAGTGATTATCTTCGTTCAAGATACCGAAAGATTTAAAATCTTCAAACTTGTACAAGTGATTACCTTCGGTAAGACCATCACTCGAAAGCGTATAGTGAAGTTTTCTAGGAGCGCGGAGCGTGTAGAGCAGAAGTGCAATTACGCCAATTACGATCAAGATACCAAAGCTCCAATCTTTCATCCAAATCGCAAGCGCCATCAAAGCCGCAACGACAAGTACTAGAATTACATACCACCAAGCATTTTTCTTGCGAGGAATATATTCCTTCGCTTCCCAATTGATTATCTTCTTTGCTCCCATAATACATCCATTATACCATGAGCGCTATCAAAATCTAAACCACAAAAAACGTCCAGGAAAACCTGAACATCTTTTGGCGGAGGGTGAGAGATTCGAACTCTCGCACCAGCTTTCGCCAGTCTAACGATTTAGCAAACCGTCCCCTTCAGCCACTTGGGTAACCCTCCAGTACCTCTTATTTTAGCACACCTTAGTCCGTAATTGTAGAGTATTTTACAAATTACAACGCATATGCTATAATTTATGCAACTTATAAGGAAAGTTTTAAGATAAAATGAAGCAAATCGCAAAAAAAGCAGGGCTAATTGTAACTGGTATTGCTACCGCTATCGTACTATCAGCTGGTAGTGCAATGGCTCTAGATATTACAAATATCTCTGGCAACGATAACCCAGCACAGGCTGGTGCAGAAACCGCAAAAGCAAACGGCATGCCATCTGAACTAGTTGGCGTTGATGGCGTCTTTAACAATCTTACTAACACTGTCCTTTACGCCGTTGGTATCATTTCCGTTATCATGCTCATCTACGGCGGTCTTCGCTATGTTCTATCTGGTGGCGACGCATCCAAAGTTACAGCCGCTAAGAACACAATCATCTACGCAATTATCGGCCTTATCATCGCAATCCTAGCCTATGCAATCATCAACTTTGTAATTGGCGCAATCGGAAGCGTAAGTCAATAATACGAAACCAAACCGCTCGAAAGGGCGGTTTTTTGTTGCTTCTTAAATCGTACGCGCTAGCAGAAGAGCAGAGACATTATTTGCGCCCACGCTCCTAAACAACTCCGCAGCAGCCATCATGGAGCTTCCTGTCGTCCATACATCGTCTAGCAGCACATACTGCTTGTCTCGATCAATGCACTCAGCAAGCC
>JAUMYE010000006.1 GCA_030528815.1 Candidatus Saccharimonadota bacterium
TTATTGGCGCAATCTTCCTAACAGGCGCAAACTCTATGCTTGGTCCACATATTTCCGCCTTGTTTACCGAAGCAACAGATCTTCAATTCCCATCCTATAACATGCGCAACCAGCGCCTCTTTAAGTATCTTCTTGATGGCGGTGACCAGATCAAAATCAGTGGCTTTACAAAGAAATACACTAACTTTAGTCCTTGGCTCAAAAAACGCCTCGCAAACAACGGCATCGAAGTAGGCAAACTTAATGCCAACGGCGAATTCGTTTCTGGTCAGGTTATATCTACAAAATCTACCGTCTTAAAATACGGCGACGATATTATTACCGCCTCAGATTTCCAAACCAAGTTTGCCCAAGATGCAAACTTCCGAGAAGCATATTACCGAGCAAAACGCGGACGCATCGCGGGCTTTTTCGACGATACGGCCGAACGTTTTTACAAGCGGCGAGGAGCAACGCGAGATATTTTTGACCAGTTCCGATCCACGGGAGATACTGAAGCGGATAAAACTAATTTTGAAGACACAATCAACGAACATGTAACCGGTACAGACACCAGTATCAACAGCGCAGGCAAGCGCATCAACGAAGAAACCGGCGAAGAAGAAACCTACAAAAACGGCGAAGACCTTAAGACTAAAAACATGGCCGGCGACACCGCCGAAGCTAAAGCTCGTGCCATGGTTACTGGCATTGCAGGCAAAGTTTCAACCATAGGCGTGCCAGTCTGTACAGCACTCCGCATCGCTAACATGGCTTCCGTAACCGCCATGGCTTACCAAATGTACGAATCTATCGCGTATTTCTTAGGCTTCATGGAACCAATTAGCAAAACCATGGCAGGCGAGGGCAATACTTCCGCAATTAACGAAACCCTCAACAAATTCACCGAAAACAGAATTAGCGATATCGATTACGTAGACGAAAACGGCAATACGCAAACCAAGCAGGTTTCTGGCTCCATGCTCGAAGCAACCGGCGCAAAACTTATCCTTGGTAACACTGCCGTCAATATGCAAGACGCTGATCCATTTGGTATCAACGCTATTTCTCATGCTGCCGCAAGAGTAGCTTTCTTTACAGGCTCAAGCAATGTTGTTTGCGAAGGCGTTCAGGCTGCTGGTGCGGTTGTATCACTAGCTACAGCAGGCGTCCCAGGCGGCTCACTTGCAAAGGTCATTATTGGTATGTCAGCCCAAGTTGTTGGCGGTGTCGCGCTTACTGGTATTGTTGCGCTAGTCGTAAATGCAATCATGCCAAAGCTCATCAAGATTTTCGCAACTAACGTCTTCGAAGCTTATACTGGCATTGAAGCAGGCGAACTATTCACAGTTGGCGGCGTTAATGCCAACTTCCAGCTCGCACAAGAGGGCAGCGCACTTATGCCAGCCTCTCAAGAACAAGTTTCTCGCCAGAACTACGAACTTGCTCTTGCAAATGCACAGGAAGCCGAACTCGATCGCATGAATCGTAGCCCACTAGATATTTCTAGCCCGAACACCTTCCTCGGAAGCCTCGTTAGCAAATTCGCCTTCCTAAGCTACACAACCAATATTCCGAACATGATCGCAAGCTTCATGGGTACCGTCAGAAATTCTGCAACCAAAACACTTGGCTCAAATGCTTCTGCATTCATAGACACACTCCAATACACATCGCAAAACCAGGAATGTGAAAACCTTCCAGGTACCGTCTGTGACATGTACGGCGACCCAATTGTAGCTTCGGATTATTCCACTATAGACATGACTCCAGACGATCCAAACTACGAATACGTTATAAGTTACAACCTTGACGAAAACGGCAAAATTAAAAAAGATTCCAACCTCGCAAAATTCATTACTTTCTGCGCCGACCGCGAATCTCCATGGGGCGTCAAAGATGCAAACATCATGAACGCACTTCAATCTGGCAATATCGTTGTAAACAACTTGCCAATCTTGAATGATGTCCAAGATCTAGTAAACGTCGTCGAGGATGCTATGAATGCCGGCTGGTCAACAGGCGAAAACTGCGTCAACTCTTCAAGTAACCCATACTGGGATGGCGAGTTTAAGTATTATCAGCGTTACGTCGAAGATATGCGCATCCTTGAGACTATGAACGGTGAAGACAGCGATAACCCAGTCGCCGAATACCGTCAGCAATACGAAGAGGACCACCCAATCGATACGTCGTTCGAAGGCACCCTCGCACGCATTAGTGGTAATACCAAAGAAGACATCGCTTTCTTGCTCGAGTTTGCAGAATACTCCACCATGCTCGCAAATTACGATCCAAGCACTCGCTATGGCTATATCGAGCAGCCACAAACAGATCTCAGTCCGCTAGAGAGCAAAGATTTTGTCGAAACTCCAGATACCGTCGCAGACAACAATACAAACAAATATATCTTCTTTGTAACGAGCAGAGAGGCGACAACATCATGCTAAGCTTCATCAAAAAACTAAACTTCGGAATCTTTGCGAAAGTCATCGCCAGTTCTTTTGTTGCTTCAATTCTTATCTTACAGCCATGCTTTGCCGTTCTTCCGGACGAAAGTATTATCGATTACTACGGTTCACAGGGTATCTATTACTACAACCCCGATGGCTCCGCCGATGCTTGCGGCTCTTCAACTCGTCTTCCTGGTGACAATGTAAAAGAAAAAATCTGGAACTACTTCATCGATAAAGGTTTTAGCGATGCTCAGGTAGCCGGCATTGTCGGTAACGGCATGGCAGAATCTGGTCTTACGCCAACCCGTTCAAGCAACGGCTCTTATTGGGGTATTTTCCAGTGGGGTCCACGTCGCCCAGATCTTTGGGCCATCATGGAGCAAGAAGGTCTTGGCCAATATACCAGCTCAGAATACTGGCACGCAGGAGCAGAAGAGCTCATTCCAGAAGCTGACCTCGATCATATTATCACCGTCGAGCTAGATTTTCTCATGTCTCCAGTTGATGACGCTTGGATCGAAGCTATCAAAGAAGCTAACAACCCAGAGCTCGCCGCTGAAATCTTCCTTACAACTTTTGAGCGCGCCATTAATGGTAACGACCCAATCACCCTTTATGGGCCATACATGGGCCTCCTATATCAGGGAACCAGCAAGCGTCGCCAATTTGCCCGCGAAACCTACGACGAGTACAGCGGTCATGGTGTAGCTGTTAGCGCAAGCTCTGGCTCTGGCAAAAATGTCAGTATTATCGGCGACTCAATCACTGTTGGCGCAACAGGGGAATTAAAAGCTAAATTCACAGATATTGCCGACGATCAAATCAATGCTCGTGTTAGCCGCCCATGGAACGAAGGTATCCAAGAAGCTCAAAACATGGATTTGAAAGACGTAGTCGTTTTTGCGCTTGGCACCAACAACTCCGCACCAGCAATTAATCAAAACGATATTAATAACTTGCTTACTGTTACAGGTAACAGTCGCACAATTGTTCTCGTTACAAACTATGGCCCAGCTGGCTACGAGCAAAACAACGAGCTATTTAGGGAACTAGCAAAATCTAATTCCAATATCATCCTTGCCGACTGGAACGAAGCTGTTTCTAAAGATCCAGGAAAATATCTCGCCAGCGACAACGTACATCCAAATGCCGAAGGTGCAAAACTTTTTGCTGAGCTCATTTATGATGCAGTTAGTAGCGCTGGTTCTGGCCTTTGCAGTGTAAGTGGTAACTTCCAAGAGCTAGTTCTATCTTATGCTTGGCCAACCTACCACCCAGCCCCATATGTAGACCGCATGCCAGCCTACGCTGAGGCTGTTACGCAATCGCAATCCGAAGGTCGCTACGTTGGCGGTTCTGTCTTTGGTGTTCCGGGTATCGATTGCGGTGGCTTCGTGACTATTTTGATGCAAAACTCTGGCGTTGCCTCAGACTACAATACTAACCCATCTGGTGCTACCGGTAGGCAAGAGCAGTGGGTACAAGAAAATGGCTGGACCCTCCTAAACGCCAACGAAAGTACGACCGTCGATACAAACATTCTACAAGCTGGTGACGTTGCATTCTCAAATGGGCACACTTGGATCTATGTAGGCGAAATCCCAGGCTTCGATAGCGTAATTGCTTCTGCCTCGTATGGCGAATCTTCCGCACGCGCACCAATGGCAGGCACAGAAAGCCCACTAGTCGGTAACGGCGCAATTGTTCGTTGGTATCGCAATCCAAATTACAACCCACAGAACACAACCGGCACTCGTGCAACAACCGCAGGCGGACTACTCGCAAACTAAAAAGGCAAGGCAAAACATGGCAACAATAGAGAACAAAAAGACAAAACAAAAACTCCTCATTATTGGCATTGCCGCCGCAGTTTTTGCAGTCATCTTGCTATACTCCGTCATTATCGCAATCTTTCGCGCTGGCAAAGTTGGCGTAGAAGTAAAGATTGCACCATTCCATGCCAAGGTTATCGCAAATGGTGTAGAGATCAAGAACAACGGCAAAATCTATCTAGAGCCAGGAAACTATCACGTCGAAGCTTCGTGCGATCATTTCGACAGCTTCTCGGGAGATTTTACAATTAGTGCTGACCAGCCATATATTGGCGCCGTCCTAGTCGCCAATGATGCCGAAGGCGAAGAATTCATAAATGGCCACCAGGCTCAATTCGCCGCCGCCGAAGGCGTAGTTGGTAAATCTCTTAATGCCGCCGGTGTTGCCGTTCAAAAGAAATACCCAATTATTAAACACCTGCCAATTAACAATCGCTTTTATTCTATTGGTTATTCTTTCGATGACCCAATAAAATCCGAAGGCCTAAAAATCAATATCAAGACAGATTACGAATATCTCGATGTTGCTATCGCGCGACTCAAGAATTTCGAAGGCGTCTCTCTAATTGATCTAGATATCAATTTCAATATTACAAATGCCTTTGCAAATCCTAAGAGCTCTAGTTCCAATAATCCAGAAACATTCATTAAAGACAGTTTTAACGGCAACGGCATGACATACATCTCTGGCCAGAATCTATCGGACGAGTATTATCTCGCCGTCTATAGCGCCTACAATAAAAACACCAAGCTTCTAAACGGCAAGTACCTTGTCCTTATAGAAAAGAGCGGGGAAAGTTGGAAGCTTGTTTCGACTCCACAGCCAATCCTCACCAAAGCAAACACACCTAACGTCCCTGACGACATTCTAAATACTGCCAACTCATTCACTGGCCAGTAGAAGAATAAACTAGCAAAATATACAAAAAGTCATCCTCATATAGACTTTTCTACAGGGCAAAACTAACACATACCCCTGTTAAGTTATATGTTAATAATCCTGACTTTTCCACAAAATAGGCAGTTTTCCACAGCTTTTTACACAGGAATCTGCCTATTTTTTATGTTCTAAAATCTTTACAAAAAGCTCCAATTATTACGCCTTAGATTAAAAATCAAAAAACGTTGTAAAAATAAAGTAAATTACAAAATGCATTGTAAAAAATAAGTAAAACCATTTTTCCACAAAAGTTTTTAACATATGTGCAATACTTTTACGTGTTTATTATTAGCAAGCCTCAGAACACAAAATAAAGGCCAATTAAGGCCATTATTAAAAGTAGGGCGGGGGTAGCTAAGCGGCTTATAATTTAGCCTGAACTTCCATCCCCTTGAGTCCATCTGTGCTCGTTACAACCATCTGGTATTTCTTGAAGTTATCAATCAGATGTTGTTGTCTAGAGCTATCGAGCTCTGAAAATATATCATCCAGTAGCACTACTGGCATCTTACCGGTTTCTTTTTCTAGTACCTGCGCCTCAATAAATTTAAGCGCTAAAATCATACTCCTAATTTCGCCGCGCGACGCCGATCCGTCCGCTCGCTCATTATTAAACACAAATTCAAAATCATCCCTATGGATTCCGTAGCTCGAATAACCCAGCATCCTGTCGCGTTCAAAATTTCTCTCAAGAATCGCGATATATTTATTTTCATCACAATCCAAATCTCCCAGATAGTCCAAGCGACAGACATCTTCATTCTTCGCAATGCTCCTATAGTTATCCGTTAGAGCCTCATTAATTTTTGCTAGACCAGCAATTCGCCTCTTCAAAACCTCTGTTCCGTAATGCGCACAGAGCACATTCCAAGAAAACAAATCATCTTCAGAAACATTCTCGTTTTTTAGTAAATCATTTCTTTGCTTCAAAGCTTTCGTATATTTACTAAGACTTGTTCCGTAGTTATCATCCAACTGTTTAAAAAAGTCATCAAAATAATCACGTCGCCTCGACGGAGAAGAGCCAACCAAGTAAAGGTCATCCGGCTCAAAGAGCACAACAGGATATCTATTTTTCTTCGGTAATCGCAGACTCTTTTTCGAATCGACTTCAAAACTCTTTTTCGCGCCATCAAAACGAATTACGACTGTTTGTGCATCGGACAAAAAAATCTCTGCACGGTAAAATTCCGCGCCCCTTCGCAAAATCTCTCGATCCACCCCTTTAAAGGATTTACCTCTAAGCGCAAGATAAATTGCCTCGAGTACCGAAGTTTTTCCTGAGCCGTTTTCGCCTACAATTAAAGTTGTAGATCGATTACAACCCAGTTCAAAATCTTCGTGGCAGCGAAAATTTTTAAGTTTTACTCCGACGACCTTATTCATTAGCTCTTAAGCGGCATAATAATATGCGTATAATCATTACCTTTGTTGTTCCTGAGAACGATAGGGGCTAGTTTGCCAGAAAAGCTAAACTTTACCTCTGTATCTGCAATTGCATTTAGTGCATCAAGAACATAGCGAGAGTTAAGTGTAACCTTGGCATCTTTTTCCACACTCGTATCAATAGAGGAGACGTTCTCGCCAAGCTCACTAGCAACTGCACAAACTGCAAAATTCTGTTTTTCCTGATTTGCCTCACAAACTACCGAACCACCAGATTGCTTTGCAAATAATGCCGCCATCTTTGTCATACGAGAAAGCTCGGCCTTGTTCAAAACTAATGTACATTCTGCCGTCTCCGGAATAAGCTTCCTGTAATCTGGAAAACTTCCATCAATAAGCTTAGAGGTAACTTCGATCTCGCCTAAACGGAATCTGATCAAAGAATCACTAATTAAGATTTCAACCTCGTCCATGCTGTCATTAATAAAACCAAGAACGTCGCGAAGGGTAGAAGCAGGAACGATTGCTTTAATCTGTTGATCGACGCCTTCCACAAATTTTCTATCCGCCAAACGGTAACCATCGGTTGCTGCAATATAAATATCACCCTCATAGGAGTTGAAATATACACCCGTAAGAGCAGGGCGAGAAGTATCACTACTGGCCGCTACGATTACCTGGCTAACTGCATCTTTAAAAGCCTCGATTCCAATCTTGAAACCAAGTGCTTCATTCTCATTAATGCTTGGAAGCTCTGGATAATCGTCTGCCAAGATACCATTAACAGTAGACTTGTAAGTACCACACTTAATAGCCAACTTATCCCCATTAGCTTTTAGATTGACATCGTCTTTAGGTAGGTTAGATACAAAATCCGCTAAAAGCTTTGCTGGCACAGTAAGTGTTCCGTTAGAGATAGATTTAGCATTTACATATTCAACTACTGCAATCTCTAGATTGGTTGCCGTTAAACTAAGAATATTCTCACTTGCTCTTAAAAGAACATTACTTAGAATTGGTAGACCAGCTCTCGTACTGGCTGCTACTTTACTTACATTATTTAGTGCTTTTGCTATTCTGCTTTGAGAAACTTCAACTTCCATAATACAAACTCCTTCCTTTTTTCTTTCTTATTATTTAAATGTAGTAATAGTAGTAATAGTTCTATGTGGAAAAAGTGGAAAACTCGGGATTTTAAGATAAGAATTAGAAAGCCCGGACGTGTAAATCTTGTTTATTTTATTTGTGGATATTTGTTTAAAAGTAGATAACTTGTGAGTTTTTGCACTGTGCGATTTTTGTTTTTTAAACATTTTGCGCTTTTCCACAACTTTTTCGAACATAGTTTCAACAGACTTTTTAACAGGATTTTGCACAAGTTTTCCACAGGCCGAGTAACTATTTAAAGGGGTAGAGAAAGAGAAAAGATTAGCCATAAATTTTATCCCTCAACTCAGTCATTTGTGAACGAAGGTTAAAATCGGTTTTCAAATTTTCTTTTACGACCTTAATGCCGTGCATGATAGTTGTATGGTCTTTGCTGAACTCTTGTCCGATGCGAACCGTGCTAAGAGATAGCTCCTCGTTCATGATATACATCGCAATCTGGCGAGCGGTCTTAATATCTTTTAGACGGCTCTTTCCTAGTAAATCGTTAGTGTCGAGACCATAGTATTTTGCAACGGTATCTATTACGGCACGAGGATTAATTGCGCGCTGTTTCATGGATGGGGCAAAAGTGTTCTCCGTAGGAGTATCCATGGAATCGTCGACGAGTTCGCTTGGATCTACACCGCGAACATCGGCAAGCAACAAAATTCTATTTAGGTTACCCTCAAGCTCGCGAATATTACTTTTTGCACTCTGTGCGATAAATTCTACCGTGCGGTTGTCTAGACTATAGCCTTTGAGTTCGGCTTTTTGTTTAACGATTGCGCAGCGTGTTTCGAAATCTGGAAAACCAATATCAATTGGCACGCCCATCATTAAGCGAGAAGCAAGCCTCTGGTCGACGGTTGCAATTTGGCTCGGCAGGCGGTCGCTACTAATAATAATCTGCTTATTATGGTTGTGTAATTCATTGAAAGTATGGAAAAATTCTTCCTGACTCTTTTCCTTACCGACGATAAACTGAAAATCATCAATAATCAAAACATCAACGCTGCGATATTTTTCTGCGAAGCCGTCAATCTTTTTGCGCATCGATTCGACGAAGTCGTGATAGAACTGCTCGATTGTGACAAAAAGAACCTTAAGCTCTGGATGCTTGATCTTAATCTCGTTGCCGATCGCCTGAATCAAATGGGTTTTACCGGTACCAGCGCCACCATATATAAAGTATGGATTAAAACGGATACCTGGATTCTCGATTACTTGCTGTGCGGCGCTAACTGCAAGATCGTTATTACTACCAATGACATAAGTCGCGAGCCTATACTCGGCATTTAGTCCATCATTGCTAGTATCGAAGCGTGGATTTTTGCTGTGCGTAACATTGTTTGGGACACTGTGGACTGGGGTATAAGCCTGAATTTTTGGCATCTTCATCGAAGCCTCTGTTTTTACAGGGGTAGAAGTAGGGGTAGGGAAAGTAACTGGTTTAGTTTCTGGAATTTTGCTACCAAGCGGCTCGTTTGGCACAATCTCGACGGCGCGAGTTTTATTAACAGGCTCCGAGCTAGTAATTTCGACTTCGATAGTTTCGCATTCTAGGCCAAGTGATCGAACTGACGCGATAACTTCCATGCGGTACTTGCTCTCAATTTGCTGCTTAATAAAAGGGTTTGGGGCAGAGAGCTTCAAAACGCCACCCTCTAAAGAAATGAACTTTAGGCGTGGAAAATAGGTGAGATAAGCCATGTCGGAAACGCGGCTTTTGATCTCGTCCAGAATGCTTTGCCAGTTGTTTGGCATCTCTCTACCTCCTTTACTCCCTATATTATACGACTTTTCCACAGTTTTTGGGTAACCTGTGGAATATTTTCTAATAATAATTATAGCTAACAGATTAGAGTTTTCCACAGGACTTTTGTTACAGGGGAGGCGCTGTGTAAAAGTTCTTGATAAAAGTGGAAAAAATTAGTATAATAGACACAATTCATTAAATAAAACAATAATTAGAAAGTCAGGATAACACTTATGCCAAAACGTACTTATCAGCCGCACAAGCGTCAGCGCAAAGTTGAGCACGGCTTCCGCAAGCGCAATGCAACCGTTAATGGCCGCAAGGTTCTAGCTCGCCGCCGCATTAAAGGACGCGCTCGTCTAACAGCTTAATGTTAGCCAAGAAATACCGCTTTCATTCGCGGGGTGGTGTAAGATACACTTACCAGAATGGCAAATCCATAAGGGGATCTCGTATCTCCTTAGTTTTTGCTGAAAACGCTAGAGGTAAACAGCGCTTCGCTGTTGTCGTAAGCAAAAAAGTACTAAAATCCGCCGTCGGCAGAAACCGAATTCGCCGTCGCGTCTACGAAGCGATTCGATCGCAGCTGCCAGAAATAAACAAGCCTGTGGATTGCATCTTCAATATCTATAACAGAGAAGTGCTGGATATGGATTTCGAGAAGTTGCAAAGTCTGATTGCGGACTTGCTTAAAGAGGCGGAAATAGTATAAAATTAGAAAAGTTTAACGAAAGGATGTGTGTTGTTTAGTTTGATCGATATGTTAGTCGTTCGCCCAATCGTCAACATTCTTTTTATTATCTATAACTTTGTCGGCGACTTTGGCCTCGCTATTATTATCTTTGTTGTTATCGTAAAACTTCTAACCTTGCCGCTTATTAAGCGCCAGCTCCATCAGACTCGCATGATGCGCGAGATGCAGCCAGAGCTGGCAGAGATCAAGAAGCGCTGCAAGGGTAACCGTCAGATGGAATCTCTCCAGATGATGGATCTTTATAAGCGCAAAAATATCAAGCCATTCCGTTCTTTCTTGTTGGTTTTGATTCAGCTTCCTATCTTTATGGCGCTCTTTACTGCAATCAACGTTACGGTTCGCCCATGCGAAGTTTCTGGCGACTATAATGTCGCTGTTTCTCGCTGCGCTAGCACAAAAGAGGGTAATGAGACTAAATACAATGTCAATCATTCCGCCTATCCATTTGTAAGGACAATGCCTCGCATTAATGAGATTATTGAGAAGCAGAATAATTACTTTGTTTCCTTCCAGGAAGCTCCTGATGAAGAGAAGGGCAATGTTGTCTATGACTTCGAGCCAAAGCTCTTCGGTCAGGTTCACTTGGATGTTACGGCTCTAGAATTTACGAGTCTCTTCGCTGAAGGTAAAAAGCGCAAAGCTATTAGCTCGATTGTAGTTCTTGTGATGGCTGTCGCGTCTGCCTTTGCTCAGTTTATTGTCGCTCGTCAGAACGATCCAAGCCGCAAGAAGGGCAAGAAACAGCGTTCTATGCGCCAGATTATGAAAGAGGCCGCAAAGGGTGGCAAAGAGCCAAGTCAGGAAGAGATGAACGCTATTGCACAGCGTCAGACTACTATGATGATGCCATTCATGATGCTCTTTATCATGATTAATCTTCCAGGCGCTCTAGTTATGTATTACTTCTTGAACAACCTCGTAACAATCGTAATTAATAAGGTTGCCTTGAACAGTAAGCTTTCCGAGATGGAAGCTGCTGCAGACAAGAAGATCTTGAAAGAGCTCAAGGCTCACGAAGCTGTCGAAGCGGAGATTGTTAAGGATGTCCTAATCGATAACTCCGATTCTAAAGATTCCAAATCAAGCCATTATGGCAATAAAAATAAAAAATCTAGCACCGATTCAGGTGTACATATTACTCGTATTTCCGCTTCTAATAAGAAAAGGAGGAAATAATTATTATGAACACTGATGAATCGATTCGCTTCGCAACGAAGTATCTAGAAGATTTGCTATCGTTCTTCGGTATTAACGTCGCGGTTTATTCTACGATTGAGGATGATGTAATTCAGCTATCTATCCCAAGCACGAGTATGAACTCTTTGCTTATCGGTAAGAATGCAAACAACCTCAAAGCTTTGCAGCACGTTGTCACGATGACCTTGATTGCTCGCAATGCAGAAGTAAAACGCGTAAATATTGATATTGCAGATTACAAACGTCAGCGTGCAGACAAGATTGAACAACAGGCCGAACGCTGGATTCAGGAAGTTCGCCGTACTGGCCAAGAGAAAATCTTGAATCTAAACGCTGCTGATCGCCGCACGGTTCACAAATTCTCTGAAGATTATTCAGATATTGAAACCTTTAGTACTGGTGAAGGCAAAGAACGCGTACTTCATATCAAGAAGAAAGAAGACTAAATAAAAGTAGCCCCGAAAGGGGTTATTTTTTGTTTAAAAAAAGTATTGAGCTATAGCTTGCAAGGCAAAAGGTGGATATATATAATTCTTCGAATATGAAGGAGAAGAAACAGTTAGGAAACGTCTGGCTTTCTCAAAAAGTCATGACTAGGATCTTGGGTGTGGATATAAGAAAAATTGAGCAAATAATCAAAAGGGAGCCAAAGCTGGGCAGGGGATACATAAAGCGAATTGGGCGTATGTGGCGCGGCAAGAATTACTATAATGCGGATCTAGTTCAGGAAATGGCTGGAATTCAAAACGAAAGGCTAAAGCGAATCCTACAAGGACATAATCAGCTGCTAATTGCCTAAATAACAGAGGAGAGAAGGCGCTTTTCCACATGGTGCAAAACTCTAACTATTGCAAAAAGGCAGGGAAATGTTGTAATATTTTCACACCTGTGGAAAAATAATTTATACAAGTGAATATATAACATAATAAAAATCTAAAAATGCAAATCAATATTAACTAATAAAACGACATATAAATAAAAATTGTCAAAACTACTCAAAACAGAAAGAGTAATTGTTGTCAAAAATGTAACAAGCTTGATTGGTGCCGATTATGGATAATAAATATCAGCAACAGATCTTTAAAAGAAACTCGGCACGATATAGATAATTGCAAAGCCGCAACTACTAGCGCCCTACTAGAACAGGCAGCGAAAAGTAACTACTTTTCACGCAAAACTTTTCACGGACAGAAGTGAAAACAGAGTAATAGAAAAGCTAGTTCTGTGATAATCTGTGGACGCCATTAAAAAAGAGGGTCCGTAGACCCTCTAAAACGCGCTCTAACTAGTTTGCGTAGCCATTTCCTATAATGACTATAATATCTTTGTCTGCGTACTCTGAGAGGCTTTCTGGAACCTCAGAGGAAACAGTGGCGTTTGGATAGATTGCCTGAAGCTTCTTAATTGTCTCAGGAACATCTTCCCTATTTTGATAGATAAACAGGCCGTCCTGTTCTTTTAGTTCGTCTGGAGCGTCACCGACGCTATCTACGGTTAAGCCTTCATCTTCGATAGTTTGCTTATTACTTGACGCTAGCCCTGCTACTTCGGTGCCGTTTAATACGACGATTGTAGCGTCTTCAGCGGCTGCACCATCGGCATAGAGGTGCTTCTGGATGAAGTTGTGGATTCTATCATAAGTCATGCCGACCGGGAGGACGTAGCTAATGCCATTTTCCATGCCAGTAGTCATAAGAGCAGCTTCTCCGTCGTAATTCTCGACCGTAGAGAGTGTTTCCATGTTATTGATATTAATCTCCTTTGCAATACGCATGAGAGTCTTAATATCAGTATCCTTGAAGGTTGTGCGGATATTATCGCCAACGGCATTTAAGAGGCCTGTAGCAGCGCCTAAATCGGTCACAAAGTTAGTTGTTCTAGCTTTCTGAACGAGAGCGCTAATAATTCTCTGCTGGAAGTATTCGCGCGAGAAGTTACCTCTGATAGCGCCATAACCACCGTGGCCATTACGTGCCCTAGCGACGCTAAGAGCGCCAGTTCCATCTAGGTGGATTACTTGCTGCGTTGGATAGGAGAAGTAAACTGTATATTCGTCCTGCTCCTGAAGGCCACGCTCGTCGGACACTTCGATAGTTGTTTCTGGTCCATCCCAAGTCTGATCGCCATACAAGAAGACTACATCGATGCCGCCAAGAGCATTTACGACCTGAATCATAGCGCCCCAGTTTACGTGGACTTTGTAGTGGATTTCTACGCCAAGAATATCTTCAAATGCGCTTGCGAGATGATCCTGACCTTCGGTTTCGTAATACTTGATGCTCTCCTCGCTACCGTCATTCTGGGAATAGTGGCAGTAGAATACCTCGTTTAATTTAGCTGTACCAGTACACGCGTCTTTCTTGTAATGAAGGTCGCGCGGTAGAGAAATAGCCTTAATGTCGCCAGTATCCTGATTGAGAGAAATCATCATCATGGAGTCGGTCAAGAGGCCGCCATCGTAATCTGAGCCATCCATAGCATAGCCCTCGGTACCGAAGACAAGAATGTTGGTTCTGCCTTTTTCGTCTGCCTGAAGTGGGGTCTTATCGTCAGCGAAGATAAGACCAAGAATAGAACTGTCGTCGTCGCCAGTGATCTTTTTGTATTTCTCGTTAATGTAGTTGTAGCCACAATAACCTACGCCACCAAGAATCAATAAAATAATCAACAAAATCCAAGGCCATTTACGATGCTTTTTCTGCTTGTAGCGCCCAGCATCGCGGCGAGCTGCCTTCCTAGCTTGTTTCTGTTGCTTGTTCCAGGATTTGCGTTTTTCTTTGGCTGGAACTTCGTCGAAATCTGTCGCATCTACATCATGCATATCTGCTAAAAATTCCCTTGCTGCCGCGCTGCCGCTTTCTTCTCTTTCGAGACCAAGCTTTTCGGCTTTCTTTTTGCGCCCTAGGAAACCCTTCTTTTTCTTTGGTTTATCAATAACGCCAAGTTCTCGATCAGAGGACTTGTTCATGATTTGCTCGCTATATTCAATCTGTTCTTGCTGCTGTTGGCGGCGACGAGCAAGCTTGCGTGCTTCGGCTTGTTGCTGAGCCTTTGCAAGTTCGGCATTCTTTTGAATTTGCTGTTGCTTATGCTCTTCGAGCTCCTCGCGCGAGCTGCGGCGAACACTTGCTATTCTGCTACTGTCTGCTACGACAGGTGCTTTTTCGGTCTTACGCACGGAAATAATAGTGCTTTTGCTGACCTTTTGTGGTGCTTGCGAACCAACCCGGCGTAGCATAGCTGCCTGGCTTTTCGACACAGAATTATTACTTTTTTTGGATCCACTCCTCCGCTGAAGTCCGTCCACTGAACGACTATTCATATGTATTCTATTTTAACATATGGGCTTTGAAGCGCCAAAAGCAGCAAAAATCCCCTCTGTTGAGGGGATTAGAGTCTTAGTTGGACTGCTTTGCTTCGTGATACTCTTTTTCGGTATTAACGCTCCAGATATTTGTTTTATCCTTAGCGCCAGAGCGAATATTCTTGACCGCTTCGAATGAGCAGGCCATTGAGTGATCCATGTTGTTGTAGCGGTGCTGACCATTGCGACCGACACAGTATAGGTTTTCAAAGCCATTGAGATAATCGATGAGCTTATCAATTTCGCTGTAAGTATCAAAGTATGCAGGGTAAGCTTTCTTGACCTTTTCGACGTGAGAATCAAGAACTTCAGTCTCGTCGATAACATTCATAGAAACAAGTTCTTCGATTGCTCTCTTGACTCTTGTCTTCTCGTCTAGGTTCCAGAAATCGTCGCCTTCGTTACAGAAGTATTCAAGACCCAACCAAACGGTGTTTTCTGGATCTTCTACTAGGTATGGGCTCCAGTTGTTGAAGACCTGGATGCGACCAAGTTTGACGTTGCTGTCCTGAACGTAAACCCAGCAATCTGGAATGATGTTGTTTAGAGTCTTGAGCTTAGTCTCGTTCTTGAGTTTTAGTTTGTTAACAAGCAAGCCAACGGTGACGAAATCGCGATAAGGCAAGCCGTCTGCGATTCTGCGGATATCTTTTGGAACATCTCCCTTGATGCTTGCGACTAGATCGCGTAGAGGCATAGAAGAAATAAAGATATCGCCGCTGTACTTTACTAGACCGCCATCGCCCTTCTTGCAGCTGACGCTGACAATCTTTCCGTCTTCTTTTGTAATCTTGACGACCTCGCGTTCCATATAGATGCGGCCGCCCATTTTCTTAACTTCTTCGGCCATTGTTTCGTAAAGCTGACCTGGACCGAATTTTGGATAAGAGAACTGTTCAATAAGAGAAGTCTCGACTTTCTTGCTCTTGATATGGAAGGCCTTCATGAACATGTCTTTGAGAACTGCACGGATAGAAAGGCCCTTAACACGCTGGGAACCCCAGTCTGCGGAAATATTGCGTGGATGCCTACCCCAGAGTTTCTCTGTATAACCTTCGAAGAACATGCTATAAAGTTTGCGACCAAAACGGTTAATATAGAAGTTCTCGAGAGAATCATCTTTCTTTTTGAAGATTGCGGACTTCATATAGCTGCAACCGCTCTGAACTGTACGAACTAGACCCATATTCTTGAAGGTTTGCATCTTCATGGAAATAGGGTAATCGAAGAATTTGTTAAGGAAGTAGATGCGGGAGACACGGTCGCGTACGAGCATAACGCGGTCTTCTTTTTCTGGATCTGGGCCGCCCTTTGCAAGAGGTTTGACGCGACCTAGTTTCTTATCGTCGAAAGCATCTTTGCCCTGCATTGGCATGATTTCATTCCAGAGCTTGACGACTTCCTGATCTTTTGAGAAGAAGCGGTGGCCGCCGATATCCATGCGGTTTTTCTTATATCTAACAGTTCTAGAAATACCACCGATTTCTTTTGAAGCTTCAAGGATTACGACATCGTAATTCTTTGGCTCTTCTTTTAGGAGCTTATAAGCGGCAGTAAGACCAGCAGGTCCGGCACCGATAATAATCACTTTCTTTTTAGGCATGTATCTTATTACCTCTCGTTTAAAAATCTTAAAAATAAGATAACGCAAAAAAGAGAAAAATACAAACTAAGGCGGTATAATCTAGACAAAGGTTGGAGGAAAAATGAAACATTCATTGAGTGGAGTGTTAAAAAGATTTTTGAAAGCAAATAAATGGGCGATTATTGGAATCGCTGCCCTAACGGGATTCTTTGCACTAAGTTTAAAAGTCGTAGTTCCGTTCGATACGGACAGCTTTTATGGTCAGCATAGTTGGCTTTCTGGCTCGACTATTAAGTTTGTTAATAACTGGCTAGAAGAGGGTGCGGCGAATCTTAACTTTACGAGCTATGAATTTCCTAAATCTATCGAACATACTGCAATAGAGGATAGGGGTGCATATCTTAGCTATCCAACAGGCGAAGTATTCTTTGTTTACATCTTCGCAAAGGCAACCGGTCACAGCCAGATAGATATTAGCTTCTTGAGAAAATTCCAGGCTGTTTGGTTCTGGTTCGAGGCTGTCCTAATCTTTGTATTTGTATGGCTATTCATGCGACGCACAATAAGGAGCGACCATAAAATCGAGAATGCTCTATTTGCGTTTTGTACTAGTGCGATGTGGATATTGATGCCGACCTGTACTTACTACTTGGCGAACGTATATTTCGCTGATCAGTGTGTGATTCTTTGGGTTATTGCCTATGTCCTTGCCAATTATGTAAGATGGACTTCCAAGAATAAGAGGATTCCATCAATCGCTTGCGTGCTACTCTTGTTCTCTGGAATCTTGATTGATTATTACTTCTGGATTCTTGCCTTCTTCGTATTTGTCTATGACTTAGTAGTCGCAATAAAGAATGCAAAGAGCAAAGAAAAACTAAAAGCATCAGTAAAAACTATTCTCTTTCATGGTATTCCGACTGTCTTGGCGCTAATCGTTTTCTACCTCCAGCTATCTCAGACAAACGACTGGCTATCCGTAATGATGCTGAAAGCTAAGGTCAGAACATCTTCAGACGGCATTGGTAAATCCAGTATCAGAATGGTGCTTGATAATATTGCACATGCATTCGCATTTAGTCCTGAGCTTATCGTCTTCTTGGCTGCATTGGTTGTATTTGCAATATTTCTATTCGCAAAACTTATCGTCTCGAAAGAAAAAAGAAAGAAATACCTATCAAATAATCCTGGCTTTGCGGTTTTTGTAATTTATTTTGTAGCTACGGCAACACAGCTTTTGGTGTTACGAAACCATTCGGGCGTTCATGAATTTTCCATGATTAAAATCGCTTGGATTGTAACAATGCTTCCGCTCTTTATTGCAACCTGTCTCAAGTATTTATCTAAGCAAGATACTACAGACAAAGAAGTCGAACTATTTAAGAAGATCAAATTATCTCACTTTGGCATTAGTTTCGGTATAGTGGCTATCCTAGTGGTATTTGCGACCGGCATTCCGTTTTCGACAAAGAATTTCTATAAGAGTCGATGGAGTGTAGATAAAATCGACTATTCGATTGCATGGGTATTGGCGCAAGAAACAAAGTATGAAGACGTTGTCTTCTCGTACACTCATAGTATTCCAGACAATCCACCGCAGGAGCTGTCGGTATCCAAGAAGGTTGTTTACGAGATTTCTGAACTAAAGGAGATGAAGACTCTATTCCCTAATCTTCCTGCTGAGGCAAAAAGACTATTGCTCGTAGAAAAGAACTCTGACGAATCTGAAAAAGAGCTCGAAAAATCACAACTTAAGAGTATTGAATGTGCTGAGAAGAATGGCACTATAAGATTTGAAAATGATGAAATAATTCTTCTAGAAATTGCCCAAGATTCTAGCTGTCTAGCAAACTAAAACATAACAAAGAATGAAGATAACCTATATTGTTAACCAAATAACACAGCTTGGCGGAATTGAGCGTGTTATATCGATGCTATCAAACTATTTTGTCGAGAAATACGGCTACGAAGTCAGGATTGTGTCTTTGAATACCAAAGAAACTGACGAGTGCGGATTCGATTTTAACTCTAAAATCGCAATCAAGCATTGCGGTTACAGTCCAGAAGAATACACTAATCGAAAGCTTCTCAATAGTCGCATCCGCGAGATTTTGAAAGACGAAGAGGAGCGCGACACTAATGTTGTTGTTGCTTGTCACGGCAATATTGCGGATCTGATTGCTCTTAACAAAAGACTCTTTAGTGGTAAAGTTGTCTTTACGGAGCATTCGGCGTGGGAATACTATACGAAAGCGCGCAAGATAGCGCAACTTCTCTTCTATAGAAAGGCGGATAAACTTGTTGTTTTGACTGAAGCGGCGGCAAGCATTTATCGAAAATATGGCCTAAAGAATGTCGCAGTAATTCCTAATGCGGTCAGAGAAGCGCCGAAATTTAAAGACGCTGGCCACAAAGCGCATGAACTAGTAGCAATTGGTCGCCTTGAAGAGGTAAAAGGTTACGATAACTTAATTCATGCCGTGAATCTCATCAAAAACAAGCTAGGGGACTGGAAACTCGTGATCTATGGCACTGGCTCACAAGAAGAAGAGCTTAAGAAACAGATTAAAACTTTTAGCCTAGAGAAATATGTCGAATTGGCTGGTCCTACAAATGAGGTGTTCGAAAAACTACACAATGCTTCTGGATATCTTCTAACTTCGCGTAGCGAGGCCTTCCCTATGGTTGTGCTCGAATCCTTGGCCTGTGGAACGCCGGTAGTCTCGTATGCCTATCCGGCAATTAAAGAAATAAACAGGAATAATTCGATTTTAGAAGTTGAGCCTCGAAATGACTATACGGCTTTCAGTGAGGCGATATTAAGGCTTATCGAGGACGAAAAACTTAGAGAAAATCTCTCCAAGAGGTCACTAGAAGAGGCCAAAAGGTATAATATCGGCGAAATTGCCAGCCAATGGAAAACGCTTTTTGAGGAGGTCTAAAGCGGCCTTGCCAGCACGCTATAAGGGTAATCATGGTATAATAGCCCTATGAATAAGATACTTATAACGGGCGGTACGGGATATATTGGTTCTCATACTGTCGTAGAATTGCTCCAAACTGGCAACTATGAAGTTGATATTGTAGACAATCTTGCAAATAGCAAAGACACTGTCATAGACGACATCGAAAAGATAACTGGTGTTCGTCCTAATTTCTATCACTTTGATCTCCTAGAAGAGACAAAGCTACGCGATTTGTTCCGCGAGAACGACTACAAGGCTGTAATTCATTTTGCTGGCCTCAAAGCTGTTGGTGAATCCGTAGAGCAGCCGCTACGTTATTATGAAAACAACCTCT
>JAUMYE010000067.1 GCA_030528815.1 Candidatus Saccharimonadota bacterium
TATGGAATATTTCAAGACCTTGGACAATGTGGCAAGAGAAGAACTATCTGTTGCGGATTTTGCGGATACGACCATTGTAAACGAAGAGGATATTCCTGCAGATTATCTTGAAAACCGCTTCATAATGTATGGTTACGATAAATACTCGGACTTCCGCTTTATTGAGACCAAGAGAACTCCGCTTGCGGGCTATGAAGGCGAATTGTCTTCGAAAGATTTTGGTAGGCTCATGGTTAAGATTCCGGCACTAAGCGAGCCGGCCCTAAAGGCTATGCTTGCTGCTACGGCAGTCGCAACGAAGCTCGGTATCCATATTAAGACTCTTGAGCCAGCTCTAGCTGAGACTCCTTCCGTTCCTGGCCGTATGCAGTGTCTCGATGGCAAGAATGAGACGATTCTTATCGATGATACGTACAATGCCTCGCCTCTTGCAGTTAAGGCTGCGCTGGATATGCTTTACGAGATTGAATCTCCTCAGCGCATTGCAGTGCTCGGTAGTATGAATGAGCTTGGCGATACTTCTGCCGATGCTCACAAAGAGGTTGGCGAATATTGTGACCCGGAAAAACTCGACCTGGTTATTACGATTGGCGAGGAAGCCAGAGTTCACCTTGCTCCAGCTGCCAAGAAGAACGGCTGCAATATTAAGACCTTCAGGCATCCAAAACATGCTGGCGAATTTGTCGAAGAGAAAGCAAAGAAGGGCGCAGTAATTCTGTTTAAGGGCAGCCAGAACGGTGTATATGCAGAAGAGGCTCTAAAAGTCATGCTAAAGAATCCAGAAGATTCGAAGAAACTGGTTCGTCAAGACAAGCTTTGGATGAAGAAAAAACACGAATGCTTCAAGAAAAACAAAGACGAGAAGAAAAAAGAAGAGAAAAAGAAAGACTAGCAAAAAGACCGTCCTTCGGGGCGGTCTTTGCGTTGTTGGTGATTAGCCATAGCGTCTTGCGATGGCCTTGATGCAATCTTCGAAGCTGCCACAAACTATCTCTGTGGCTGCTTCGGCGATCATGAGGTTTACGGGCTTATCGAAATCTTCTACGAAATTACCTTCGGCATCTACGGCGCCTAATCTTTCGATAAGGCTCCTATTATCGTTGGTATAGCAGAATATGGGCTTTTTGGTGGCGTATGCGTATCCGATTTCCCATGCAGTACCGTCGTCCATGGTGTCTCCGCGGAAGCTATTGATGTTAGCTGCCACGATATCTGCCTGGTCGATTCGGGTTTTGTTACCCTTGAAAATCTCTTTGCTACCAAAATTATCCTCATTATCGAGCGGATAAAGTCCCAAGAAATCATATTTACGACAGATTTTCTTGTACTCTTCGCCAATTATGACTGCGTTTGGCAAAAAGACGTCGGGGCCTGCAATATAGATTCTACCTTTTATGCTCATATTATCACCTCCTGAAAGAGCTAGGGTGAAACCTGTATCTCTATCCTAAAGACAGAGGTAGAAAATAGCAAGAAAAACCATTTAGCACTCTTGACATCATTCTGCTAAACGCATATAATGAGAACAAATTTAGCACTCATAGCGAAAGAGTGCTAAACACAAGCAGATAAGCAAAGATTTTTCTAAGGAGGAAAAATAATGGGTAAAATTATCGGTATCGATCTTGGTACGACGAACTCTGCATTCGCATACATGGTCGCAGGTAAGCCAGAAGTTATTACAAACAGCGAAGGCGACCGCACGACTCCATCTGTAGTTGCAGTTACAAAGAAGGGTGAGCGCCTTGTTGGCAAGGTCGCACAGCGTCAGCGCGTCACAAACCCAGAGAATACTATCTATGGCATCAAGCGTCTTATTGGTCGCAAATATAGCGATGACGAAGTCAAGCGTGATAAGGACGTTGTTCCATTCAAGATTGTCGAAAAGGGCAATGGCGTTGCTGTTACCCTAGGTGGCAAAGACCAGACCCCAGAAGAAGTATCTGCTATGATTCTTAGCAAGATTAAGGCTGACGCAGAAGCTTTTCTTGGTGAGCCTGTAACAGAAGCTATCATTACTGTCCCTGCATACTTCGACGATTCTCAGCGCCAGGCAACCAAAGATGCCGGTAAAATCGCTGGTCTCGAAGTTCGCCGCATTATTAACGAGCCTACCGCAGCTGCTCTAGCTTATGGTCTAGAAAAGAAAGACGACCAGAAGATCGTAGTCTTCGACCTTGGTGGTGGTACATTCGATGTTTCCGTTCTTGAACTTGGTGATGGTGTCTTTGAAGTTAAGTCTACCAACGGTGATACTCACCTAGGTGGTGAAGACTTCGATAATATTATCGTTAACTATATCCTCGAAAACTTCGAGAAAGAAAACGGTATCGACCTTCGCAAAGACCCTACTGCTATGCAGCGCATCAAGGATGAGGCTGAAAAGGCAAAGAAGGAACTTTCTTCCGCAAACGAAACCGAAATCAACCTTCCATACATTACTGCTGATGCTGATGGCCCTAAGCACCTTGAGCTAACTCTTTCCCGCGCAAAGCTCGAAGAGCTAGTTGCTGGTCTTCTTGATCGCCTAAACGGCCCAGTCGAAAAGGCTTTGAAGGATGCTCAGCTTGATGCAAAGGATATCGACGAAATCGTTATGGTTGGCGGTATGACCCGTATGCCAGCTGTCGTCGAACGCGTAAAGAAGTTCTTCGGCAAGGATCCAATGCAGGGTGTTAACCCAGACGAGGTCGTTGCTGTTGGTGCTGCAATCCAGGGCGGCGTTCTTGCTGGTGATGTTAAGGATGTTCTTCTTCTTGACGTCACTCCACTCACTCTTGGTATTACCACCATGGGTGGCGTACGCACTCCACTTATCGATCGCAACACTACAATTCCTACCAGCAAGTCCGAGGTCTTTAGTACAGCTTCAGATAACCAGCCACAGGTAGAAATCGAGGTTTTGCAGGGTGAACGCGAATTTGCTAAGGATAACAAGGTTCTTGGTCGCTTTATTCTTGATGGTATCGCACCAGCCCCACGCGGTATTCCTCAGATTGAGGTTACCTTCAGCCTAGACGCTAACGGTATCTTGAATGTTAGCGCAAAGGATAAGGGTACTGGTAAAGAGCAGAGCATTACAATTCAGAACTCTGGTAACATGGACAAGGCAGATATTGAACGTGCACAGCGCGAAGCTGAAGAACATGCTGCAGAAGATAAGAAGCGCCGCGAGGCTATCGATGCAAAGAATCAGCTCGAACAGCAGATCTACAATGCAGAAAAGATGCCAACCGAATACAAAGACAAGATTTCCGACGAAGATAAGAAGACTATCGAAGAAGCCGTTAAGGCTGCCAAGGAAGTCCTTCAGAAAAATGAAGACGACAAGGAAAAGCTTGAAGCTGCAGCTAAAGAGCTTGGCGACAAGATCATGCCAATCGGTGCAAAGATGTACCAGCAGGCAAGCTCCGACAACAAGTCTGAAGATAAGAAATCCGATGACGGCGACGCTGTCGAAGGCGAAGTTGTAGATAAATAATCTAGCCTAAAATAAAAAATGCCACTCCAAAACGGGGTGGTATTTTTAGTCAAAGAAAAGGCCCGCAGATAAAACTGCGGGCTTTCTGTTCAATCGACTGAAAGGCTCAGCGAAAGAGCAGTGGGTGCGCAAGCGCTTTCCCAATCTTCGGCTGTCAGCTTACTCCAGCTGCGGTCTACGCCATCGCCAGTGTATTGCCACATAATTGTTTCCCAACCATGCTTAGATACATCGTAGCTAATAACGTGATTGCCGCCGTCGTCTGTAGTATAGTCCGCAACCCAAAGCGGGAAGTTCTTAGCCACAGAGTAATCGTCGCCCCTCCACACGTAGTGAGGCTCTGCAGCCACTGAGCAAGACATATAGATAACCGGCTTAACGCCTGTCATGGAATATACTTCCCAGAGCCAGCTTGCGGCCCAGTCTGTCTGGTCAACGGTTCCAGGCTGTTCCCAATCGAGAACAATCATAATCTTACCGAGGTAAGGCTTGATTGTCTGAACGAAGTTTACAGCATCGTCGTGAGCGGAATTTGTGTCAGGTCTTGCCCAATGGTAAGCGCCAACGTATTTTCCGTTCTCGATAGCTGCCTCGATGTTGCGAACAAACTGGGGATCTTCGTAACCGACACCTTCCGATGCCTTGCAGATGACGAAATCATCGCTGGTTTCGAGATCCTCGATGTTGTTCCACTTGGAAACGTCGATTCCGCAGAGATACTGCGGAGCGGGCTCTTCGGAAATCGGACTTTCGAGCTTTGTTTCTATAGTGCTCTCATAGACGATTTCCGATGCGGTGTCGGTGGGTTCCGTTGCGCTGTGCGCAATCATGGCTTTGATTCCGAAGAATACTCCGCCAAGAATTGCTGCTGTAACTGCGATGCGGTCCCAACGAACCTTTCTGTGTGTTCTGTTCTTTCTGATCTCTTTCATTGTTGTTGCCTCCTTAAGCAAACATATTTTTATTTTCCCGAGGAGACAATTGTCTCACTTCGGTTGTAGCCAGCTACGGTGGGCGTTGTAACTAGCTAGAACCGAAGTAAGACTCCGAATGAACATATAAAGGTGCTGTTATTAGACTAGGCTAATAACATATATATTATAGCATAAGCGTGTTAAAAAGTCAATAATATAACCATAAGCATAAAGAAAATCAACATACGAAATTTGGCTAAAAATCAACTTAGTTTTATAATATGCTTATGGATATTTTGCTAATAATTATTCTAATAGTTGCCGTAGTCGCAATGATGTTGTATTTTGGTTTTCAATTCTCCCGTTTAACAGATAGCTTGAACCGAAAAATTGACGACGAAAACTACCGCACCCAGGCCAAAATCGACCAGATGAGCAATGTCCTAGATAAGCGTATTGATGAGAATAATGCTCGCGTCCAGGATTCCATTACGAAGCAGCTCAGCGAGTCTAGTAAGCAGCTTAGCGAATCGAACAAGGTTGTGGCGGATATCTCTAGAAGGATCGCCTCAATAACAGAG
>JAUMYE010000007.1:0-858 GCA_030528815.1 Candidatus Saccharimonadota bacterium
CGTCGAAAGGAAAGCAAATAATGCTATCAACCGTTTCATTTTTTACCTCCTTTCTTTTGTTCTTTTCGTTCGCTTATTAATAGTATTACTGATGGGACCGCGACTGCCGCGACGCCGCCACCCACAATAAACCAGATTGCGATCGAGCCTGTATGCGGCAACTCTTTGAGGCGGAAGTATACGATAAGGTCGTTCAACGAATCACCTTTAATATATAGTGCCGAGCCATCAGATTGAGTATAGACGCGTTTTCGAATTTGCTCTGATGTCACGATATTGCCATTCTCATACAAGGTTCTGCCGTTTAACTCCCAGTGGTCAACTTCGTAGGACGGATTCGTAATAACCGTAGTTGGATAACAATCAATACTTAGGCCGTTTGCCGTATCATAGACACCTATGTTTGCGACCGTACGCATCAATCTACTCGTGCCGTCGGCCGTACGTCCACAAAGGCCAAGATTTGGCGAACCAGCATCGGTACTTGTTTGAACTGTACCAATTGATTCGTTTTCTGAACTTGCAATTAGGCGCTGCTGGTTTACGCGATACCAGACTGCAACATATTCGCTACATTCATTAAACTGCTCGGTCGTTGGACGGAAGTATGCATCGCGGGTCATAATAGTCTCGTTTCCAAGCACGTTCATATCTACGTAATTGCCCGGAGTTGTCTCGACCTGATCGCTTGCCATAAAGCTCGAGTTGCAACCCGTAATCCAATAAGCGAAGTAGTAGCCGTTTGGTGCAGTCGCATGCGTATCACTAGAACGTTTCGCGGTTGCGCCTTGAGGGAACGGATTACTATCTAGATCGTAATCACCAGCCTGTGCACCATCGCCGCCAGTGCGTTGCGTC
>JAUMYE010000007.1:868-7322 GCA_030528815.1 Candidatus Saccharimonadota bacterium
CTCTGGAAGATAATGATCAAAGAAACCGTGTGAATCGTTATAGCCAGTAAAGACATGGTAGAGGTTATACTCGCGGAAGTTTGCGGTAAGGGTTGGAAGATTACCGCTACTACCCGCCTGATACTCAATATCTCCAGAGCGAACCACGCCGCGTTCGGCCGTAGTAACAGTTGTGCCGTTCAAATCCCAGTGGTCAAAGGTATATCCGCTGCGTGGCACTGCCCAGAAGTCACCAGTTGCACCTGTAATATACCTTGTGTTGTTTACGACCGAAGAAGAAGCAAGATATTGCTCATTGTTAGTTAGATGAACTTCAGCACCCTGCCCGCCATTAGCATATCTATCCCAATAAGCGATATAGCCATGGCTATTGTTATCTACTACTACATTTGTCGCTGGCTCAAAGTGCGCAATCACCGTATCGTTACCGTCGATCGTAAGCGTATAATCGTTGTTACCGGAGCCACGATTGACAGTTACATTACCATCCATAACCTCAAAGTACGAGAAGACATAACCGTTTGCTGGCGATAGATTTATAGTTCCCGTAGTCTTATTCATGCCGGCAGCCGTTTCGATAATAGTATTATTGCCGCTCGTAGTTACCGTATAGCCAGCGCCGCTCGGAACAGAGACTGAGCCGTGTGAAGAATCATCAGGCATGACCGTAACTGTAGCCTTTGGCGCAAAGACTGCCTGAAGAGTGTGATTGTTAGTATTCTTTGGCCAATAACCAACCTCATCAAGAGTTGCGTTCTGAGAAATATTCATCTGGCCATCAATTACCCAGTGGCTGAAGTAATAGTTACCATTATCTACACAAGCGGTTAGATCGTGACCATTCGTATCGAGCGCCGGACGGAAGTAGCTGCCATTATCTATCAAGGTCTTTGTAAAGGTCTGATTTGTACTTGTGCTACAGTCGGCATTCTGAATATCTATCGAGCCTACCGATGGAAGGTTAACGCTAACTTCGTAAACAATATCCGTAAACTGAGCAAAATGCGCAGTAATTGTATCAGCGCCCGTAAGAGTGAAGCTGTAAGCATTGCCAACATTGCCAAGTTCCTGCCAGGAGCTAACAGTTTGCTGCTGGGTGTTATTTGCCGACGTAAACGACTGGAGGAAGTAGCCGGAAGCAGGCACACCATCAACACGCGCAACATTAAGGTTGCTGCTTTGGCCATCAGAGCTTACAACCACGCTTGCAGCCGCAGTACCGTCTGGATTCGCAGTATAGTTCGAGCCAGAGGAGATTCTAACCGTACCATGACTAGAATCATCAGAAACAAAGGTTACAGAATATGCCGGATCCGAAACAAACATCGCCGTAACGGTAACATTATGCGTATCGTTTGCAAACATGCGATCATGGACATTAGAGCCGCCAACCCACTCGAAAAAGGTAGCCAGATTATCACCGGATGTAATATCAAAGGTAGTAATATTATCTCCACTAATCCTCCAACCGGCAAAGACATAGCCGCTTTCTGGACAAGCCGTCAAAGCACCATCGCTTGGATAAACAACTGAAGCCGTAGTATTAGTACTAACATATGGCAAGCTAGAGATCATAGAACCATTACAGCTCCAGCCTTGTTTTAGGGTTCCGCCCGCAGAAGGAGACACATCGAACGAAGCGACATATGGACTACCACTGATATAGTTAAAGGTTACTGTATCAGCGCCAGCCATCGATAGAGTTAGAGTATTACCGCTAAGATTATTATACGTAGTAGTGCCATTTGTCGAAGTAATTGGATTGCTAGGACTTAGCATATAGCCACTTGGCACAGTTACCGTAATGGTACCCGTAGTAGTATTACCGGACGCGGTAACCGTGGCTAGACTCGTGTTGTTATTAGCAACAGTATACCCAGTTCCACTAGCAACAGAAACCGTGCCAGAGCCAGCATCCAAAAGAACATTGTATGGCCCAGTATAGTTTACTGTCACCGTACCAGCACCAGTCATGTTTATAGTGAAGGAATTATTATTGTAGTTCGAATAGCTAACATCGCCAGTTACAGTTACTGGGTTCGAAGAATCAATACTATAGCCAGATGGTGGAGTTACTGTAACATTTGCGCTCTTACTACCCGTAGCCGTAATCGCGACGAGACTAGTATTATTATTCGAAATCGCAATATTATTTCCAGAAACTGCCGATGTACCACTGCCAGCATCAACAGAAATAACATATGCCGAAGCATAAGATACAGAAACCTGACCTCCGTCACCCGTGATAGTAAAGGAGAAATCATTTCCATTTAGATCACCATTATACCCAGCACTACCCGTAGCCGAAACGGAATCTACTACATTGCCGCTTGGCGGAGTAATAGAAACAGGAACAGAAATGTTGGTGCTTGTCGAAGTAACCGTTACGGTACTTGTGCCGTTATTTGTAACGGTATAGTTTGCACTTGTCGGAACCGTAGCCGTACCAGCACCAGCATTGATTGTTGCAGTATAGGTAATCTGTTCTAGGTTTACAGTTGCAGTACCGTCGCCAGCGATCGAGAGCGTGAATTGGCTGCCATTATAGTCATTGTTATACGTAACACTGCCAGTCGTCGAGACAGGATTTGCAGCATTAACTCTATACCCGCCACTTGGCGAAGGTTGCACCGTAAGCGTCTGTGTGCCTCTCGCGGTCGCAGTAACATGCGCCGTCTGATCGTTCGTTACCGTAACGTCATTACCCCAGGCATGCAAAGTACCATTCGATATATATATTTCAGCAGTAATAACAGCCGCATAGCTTACAGTGACTTGGCCGCCATCGCCAGTAATAGTAAACGAAAATGCATTATTGCTAAGATCGTTGTTGTAACTAACAGAGCCACTAGTCGTAACCGAGCTTGCTTCATATCCGCTTACTGGCGTAATCGTAACAGGAACCTGAACATTAGTGCTCGTAGAAGTTACAGAAACAGTGCTCGTACCATTATCCGTAACAGTATAGTTCGCACCAGTAGGAACCGGAACCGTAGCCGTACCAGTACCAGCATTAATAGTTGCCGTATAGGTTATAGGCGCAAAAAGGACCGTCGCCGTACCGTTGCCACTAATCGTAAGTGTAAAGACGTGATCGTTTCCGCTGCTACCCTGATCATTGTAAACAACATTCGCGCCGGAAGTAGTCACGCCAACAAATCTGTATCCCTGAGCAGGAGTTGCAGTAATAGTTCCCGTAGTTACCGAACTACCAGTATCCGGAGCCGTAAATGTGATTTCATTAGTAGCCGTATATAATGGCACTGCCGTATAGCCACTAGAGGTAGCGCTTGTCGAAATCGTACCGCCAACACCAGCATCAACGCTCGCAACTACACTAAAGGTACTTGCAAATACCGCTTTGAGATTAATATTATTAAGTGCGTTATAGTTAAAGGTCCATGGACCTATCGTTGTAATAGTATCGTTTTGAGCTGGACGGACATAGACGCCCGTATCATCTTCTATTAGCCAGTGACTAAAGACATAGCCCGTCTTAGGACAAACCGTAATACTACTATTACCGCCACTACTTGGAAATGGCCTTTCATAATCATGGTCTGCCTGCGCACGATAGTCTGCATACATTGTGCCAGTACAGTCAGTTCCATAACCGAATTCACCCATCGAAGTATCACTCGACGTGATATTTATATGGTATTCCCCCGCAGCTTCAGTCTTAAGTAGATTCACCAAAGCCAAAGCACCAGAAAGCATGCAAAAAGTAGCCAAAAACGCGAACAGCTTTTTTAGGGGTTTCCTACCCCTTAAATGGCCTCTCATTTATACATACCTCTTTTGGTTAATTATAACATAAGCATCGTGTTTAAAATAAGCATTTTGATCACATTATTATTCGATTTTTATTGCGACTTTTGTTTGACATTCGTAATACTTCTTGCTAGAATAAGGACAGTTCGCAAGAATTATGCGGGTTTAGCTCAGTTGTTTAGAGCGCTTCCTTGCCAAGGAAGAGGTCGAGAGTTAGAGTCTCTTAACCCGCACCATCTAAAGAATGACGCCCAGATGGGCGATTTTTTATGCTAAACTCTGATTAATATGAATAAGCGCGTTTTTCTTTATTCCCATGGTTTTGGCACTCATGCCGACGACAACGGTCTTTTTAACCCTATCATCGATGCATTTTCGGGCGTAGAACATGTGCTTTTTCCTTACGACGATTGGAACTCGAACAATACCATGGCAACGGCCGCAACTTTTACGAGTCGAGCCCAAAAGCTTCGCCAAAAATATACCGAACTAAGGCAAGCAAATCCTAATGCCGAGATTAATCTTATTTGCCATTCGCAAGGATGCATTATTGCTGCTCTTGCTCAGCTCGAGAATGTTTCTACCACCATCTTGCTTGCCCCAGTAGTTAACTACGAAAGCGGAGACGAGGCCAGGCGAATAACTCTCGAAAATCCAAAATCCACCTCACAGCCAGACGGCAGCATCCTAAGAAAACGAAGTGCCGGATACTACACTCTATTCTTGCCGGATTATTGGGAAGATTATGCCAATATCTCGGACCTACCTGACAAATACGACAATCTAGACACAAAGACCAAATTAATTATTTTTGACGCGATAAGAGATACTGTTATCCCAAACAACAAAGATTATTCTCTACTAAAAAACGAAATTCAAATCGAGCATTTCGACCTAGACCATGATTTTATCGAGAAAGACGGCTCGAGAAGCAGCATCATTGAAAAACTAAAAGTCTATCTTTAGCACAAGCGCTTTTTGATATAAAATAGATACATATGACAGAAACCAGCGAGGCTAAGAACCACAGCCGCTTGTTTGAGATGCTTGGGATTTTGCGCAAGCATGATGTTTTGCGTGGCTTCACTCCAGAAAAGCTTTGCGCTGTTCTTGTCGATCTTGGACCTACATATATCAAGATTGGTCAGCTCATGTCGCTTCGCCCAGATTTCTTGCCAAAGGAATACTGCGACGAATTATCCAACCTTCGCGACAGCCTAAATCCAATTTCTTTCGAAGAAATTAGCTCTATTATTACTAGCGAACTTGGTAAGCCGCTAGACGAATTATTCTCGGATATCAAGAAAGAACCGCTCGGCTCTGCATCTATCGCACAGGTCCATTCCGCTACTCTAAAAACTGGCGAGCGCGTCGTTATTAAGGTTCAGTATCGTAACATTCTCGAAAAGATGCAGCGCGACGTTAAAATCCTCAAGCGCGCGGGCAAAATTCTACAAATTACCGCCCATATTGGCCGCAATGTAGATTTTGATTCTCTCGTTGATGAGCTTTGGAATACCATTCTCGAAGAGTTAGATTTCGAGAAAGAAGCAGACAACCTCGAGCGCTTCCGCAAAAACCAAGACAGCGAGCCAAAGGTCACTTCGCCACGCGTCTTCCGAGATTACTCCACGAAGAACGTCCTTACCATGGAGGAAATTAGTGGAACTTCTTTCAACGAACTTATTAAGAAAAAGCGCGAAGACGTAGATTTGCGCGAGCTAAGTATCCGTTTGGCTGAAAACTACTGCAAGCAAGCCATTGACGACCGTTTCTTCCATGCTGATCCACACCCAGGCAACATTATCCTTTCTGGCGACCAGATTGCTTGGATTGATATGGGCGCAATGGGCGAAGTTTCTGACGTCTTTAGTAGTGCTTTATCCGAGGCTATTCTTGCCATCTTCGAAGACGATATGTACAAGATGACCGATGCAATCTTGCTTTGCTGCGAAACAAATGAGAATGTCGACCGTACTGCTATGGCCAGACAAGTTAGCGCTATGATGCGCCGTTATGGCATCCAGAATTTCGAAGAGATGGACACGAGCAAGCTTTTCGAAGACATTATCGCCCTACTCAAAAAGAACGATATCAAGGTGCCGTCCGAACTCGCCGTCTTTGCGCGCAGCGTCATTATTTTCGAGGGCACACTTTCTTCTCTTAATGCCGGCGTAGATCTCGTTCAAGTCCTAAAGGATTACTACAAAAAGAAGACGATTCGAGATTTCAGTGTCAAGGAAACCGTCGAAAATACCGGCAGACAGCTAGTAACCAACGCCAAGAAACTCATGAACCTGCCAGCCGAAGTCGAGAATGTCATGCATCTTGTAGAAGACGGAGATTTGACGGTTCATGTCGAGAACAGCGAAAGCGAAGAAATGCGCAAAGAATCCGCAAAGCGAAACTTTACACTCGCCTTGTCTATTATTGCGGCAGCTTGCTTCTTAACTTCTGGCTTATTCTCATCGCTAAGCAACGCTTCTGTCGTTTTTGGTTTACCTTTGCCATCATTTATCCTCTTGGTCGCTGGCAGTCTATTACTACTTCTTGTTTTGATTCGAATCTATAAAAAATAAAGCACCCCGAAGAGTGCTTTAATAGCTGCGCATATATCAGTGCCGGAACACGACACTTACTATTTCTAGTTCAATATACGTCTTATGCCGTAGAAGTATTCTAT
>JAUMYE010000007.1:7332-19339 GCA_030528815.1 Candidatus Saccharimonadota bacterium
CAGGATTGTCAAACAATTTTGCGAAGGTAAAATTTTGTGCAAATAGCTCTCTTGGAAATTCTTCGGCATGACGAATTTTTGCCCTAATAACCCCTAAGAAATGCTTTGCACGCCGAGTATATGCCTGATAAACCGTACCAGAAATCAAATCGGCAAGCTGCAAACCATACACCGCGCGCGAGTCGCATTGTTCTAGCATAAACTCTGACGCAGATTTTCTAAAGTTCGCAAAAGCGCTAATAGACAAGTAATCTACAAGTGAATTCATTGATTTTACCGAGGTCGAGCGCTGATCGAGAATAATATACAAATACTCGCGATAAGAGCGAAAAATTTCATCAACTAGCAGCCTAGCAAAATAGTTATAAATAAGGTTCTTTGGGTTGTTCTGCCAGAGCAAGCTCACCTGAGATTTCTGAATCACTAAATAAAAGCATTCAAACTCTTCGATTTTTATCAGGCGATTCAGTAGTTCCTGCCGTTCAACGAAGCCCAGACGGCTAGATTTTATCTCTTTGCACTTTTGCCTTGCCTGAGTCTTGCGCACCAGGCGCTTCGCCTTTTTGTTACTGTTATCGTCACGAAAGACTGCCGCCGCCAACACGAAGTAGCGCCCGCTTTTTCCCAGATTTCCCGATTCGTCTATATATACATGAATCATATCCGCATCGTAAGAACTATTAAAAATAATAACAAGCGGAAGCATGATGTTTTTATCTGTTATTCAAATAAAAAAAAATAGCCCACCATAGGCTAGTTTGAAAGCTTACTATTTATTTTTAAAGCTTTCCGCGGATCTCTCAAATTCCGCCGAACGCTTATACTTTTATTTTAGCGCAAGCTTTATTTTAGTCAACATTGATTTTCGCCATTTTTATTACATAATTATTATGCTTATTAACAGGGGTAGATAAGCTAATAACTATTGACTTTTCTATTTCTTATCGTGAAATATTTTTTCTTGATAGAACCCTTCTTTTTAGATAAAATAAGGAAAAAGGAGGTATGGAGCATGAGCTCAAATCGGATTCGTGCAAAGAATCCAAAAGATTTCTTCGCTCAGCTTGGCGATCGCGCTAAGTTGGCATTTGTTGGGTGTGGTTATTGCCTGCGCCAGCCGAAATATCTAACTATCTTTATTATTTCGTGGGTGCTTTTTGCCTATATATTCACTTTCTTCCGCGACGGAAATTACAACTGGGCGATTATCTCTTCTGGCCTTGGCGCCGAGAAAAAGATAGAAGTCCTAGGCAAATGCTTCCTAGACATCTTCAGCAACTTCACCAGTTTTTCTGGTCTTGGTATTATTTTTCTTTCTTTCTTCCAGGCCGTGGCTATTGCCTTGATGGTATTTACCTACAAGAACCGCAACAAAACCGCCACATTAAATGGTGCGAGTACTAGCGTTGTTGCAACCGCGCTCGGTTTTCTCGCTCTCGGTTGTCCAACTTGTGGCATTTCCATGCTAACCCCGATTCTTACCGCCATCGCCGGAACTGGCGCCGGAGCCCTATCTGGGACACTTGGCGGCATTTTTATTGTTGTAGCCTTTATTCTTATTATCTTTACTATTATCCGTCTCGGTTACTTGGTTTTTATTATCGTAAGTGCAGAAAATTACAAGGAGAAGCATGAAAGAAAGAATAGTTAGTATTACAGTCATTATTGCGGTTGTCGGAGGTTTGTTCTTCTTATTCGCATATAACGCCATTCAGGCTGGCAAGATCGATATGACCACCTGGAACGATAATATGGTTATAGGCGATGCCAGTACAGCAAAACACCATTTTGTAATGTATACGGATATCTTCTGCCCATATTGTGATAAGTTCTCTGATGCCGTAATGTTCCACAAAGACGAATTCAAGAGCGACTATATCGAAGGCAAGGAAATCCTCTTCGAGTTGCGTGTTACAGATATGAACTACGAGGCGGGCCACTCGAAAAACAGTCGTCCTGCCGGCGAAGGTGCTTACTGTGCAGCCAAGCAGAACAAATTCTGGGATTACTACTATGGCCTCCTAGATAAGTTATACACAGATTACCATTCCAAAGGTATCGGCATCGACAAGACCGCCCAGCCAATCCCAGAACTCGAGATGGACTACTTCTACAAAGTCGCAGAAAAAGCCGGTCTAGATAAAGATACTTTCGTTAGCTGCATGGAGAACCACGAAACCGCCGATGAGCTAGACAATAACACCATGCGTGCATCTAGAACTATCGGTAGCGGCGTTCCTTACTTCCAGTTTGATAAGTTTACTACTGCTGGCTTCCTAGGATACTTCGATCCGGAGGATAGAGACTGGGAACAAGCAAAGCTACTCCTAGACGCAGGTCTAGCAGGAAAGAATCCACAGCAATAGCATACAAAAAAAAGACGCTCCGATTGGGGGCGCCTTTTTTGATAGTAGTTTTTATCCTACAAGCTTCTTGAGAGCTTTTTCTGCATCGCCAGATAGGAAGACAACTGTCTTCTGGGATGGTTCAGAAGAAATCTTTTCAAGAGTTTGAAGAGTACGAATCTGAACACCACCTGGAGTGTTTGCAAGAAGTGCAGCAGCGTCAGCGACGGACTGAGCGGCAGACTTTTCACCTTCTGCAACGATAATAGCAGCACGGCGTTCGCGTTCGGCCTCAGCCTGCTTTGCCATTGCGCGCTTCATATCGCCAGGAAGCTCGATGTTCTGAAGCTTAACATTCTCAATATCGATACCCCACTTATCTGTTTCTTTATCGACAATCTCTTTAATCTTTGCAGAGATTTCGTCGCGCTTGCTTAGAAGCTCATCGAGTTCGAAGTTACCCGTAATATCGCGAAGTGCAGCCTGAGCAAAGTTTGTGGTTGCATAGATATAGTTGGTTGTTTCAAGGAGCGCCTTCTGTGGATCTAGAACACGGAAGTAGACAATTGCATCGACGCCAACCGTAACGTTATCTCTTGTAATAACTTCCTGTTTTGGAACATCGATTGGGGTAGTACGCATATCTACGCGAGAAATCGTATCGATGTAAGGAATGATTACGTGTAGACCTGGCCTTTTAATACCATGGAGCTTACCAAGACGAAATACGATGCCGCTTTCGAACTGACGAACGACGCGTAGTCCTGGAAGAATAATGAATAATAGAACTAATAATAAGATTGTTAATACAACGCCCAGAGGAGCCATACTTATTTCCTTTCAGTTTTTATCGAATATATTTTAGCATAAAATCAATGCGCCGTTCTAGCTAGCGCGGAGTCCATCTGGGCCGTTTCGAACCAAGAAAAAGCCGCCCCTGCAGAACGCGGGGGCGGTTGGTTTGGGTTTACTGGACTGAGCAATTAGGACTTGCGGTGGCGGTCCTTGAAGAAGTCAGCTGCGGATACCTTGGGCTTTTCCTCGGTTGCAGGAGCCTTCTCCTTGGGTGCCTCCTGAGCATGCTCAGCAGCACGAGCGGCAATACGCTCAGCAAGAGACTTGCCCTGCTGACGACTAAGCGCCTTTTCTGCCTCCTCGATAACACCCTCGCCAGGGCGAGTTTCAATGCTGCGCTTAGCAGATGCCTTGCCCTGCTCTCTGATCACAACCTCAACTGCAGTTTCAGTCTCAGCAGTAGCGTCACGGTGGACCACAGGCTTAGCAGGCTTGTCAGGCTTAGGAGCAGCGAATCCCTCAGGCTTTACAGCGAAGCGACGCTGAACAGCCTCCCAGAAGGGAGTGCTCCAGCGAGCAATAACTGTATACTCGTACTTCTGATGCCATCTCTTTTCGCTCTCGAGCATAGCTGCGGCAGTCTGCACGTTCTTCTTGTTGCTACCCACATAGATAAGGTTGGTATAGGCATCATGGAGAACATACATGTGAATGCTTGCATTCTCGGGAACCTCGAGGACGATTACATCTGCAAGGTTTTTGACCTCAACAAAGACGATGCCATCCTTGAGGGTCGCAGGAACTGCGGCGCTCATGTCTGCAGGCTTGCCGTTAGGCTTGGAGAGAACAGTGTTTGCGTCCAGACTCAGCTCAAGACCAGTAAAATTAAAGAACTTAGATCCCATAATAGAGACCTCCTTTTGTAATAGTCTAAACACCTCCGAAGATATTTAGCTCTTTCTATTATACTACTTTTTGCCATTTTTGTCAATAATTTTCATACTTATCACCCCTGTTCTTAGCCACAGAACCATAAGTTTTGCCTATATGTTCATTAGCTTGCAAAATCTGCAAGTTTTTACAGATAAGGCCATATCGCTCAGGTGTATTTACTTGCAAAATCGCAAGCTAATCCATATGTTTTAGAAAGACGAATTTATCTCCGCTTAGATATCTAGATTTTTTCGGATTATAACGGCCCGACCGTGTTTTAGAATTTTTCAGGTCATAACAGCCCGACCGTGTTTTGCGGCTTTACAGATTATATCAAGCCAATCTTGTTCTTATGGTTTTAGATAGTTTGATGGCTTAACTAGCTAAAACCATAAGAACAGATTGAATGATATAATTTATTTATGATTGAGACCACTGTTGTATATTTGCGAAAAGATAACAAAGTTCTACTCGGAAAGAAACTCCGTGGTTTTGGTATGGGCAAAATTACTGCCCCTGGTGGCAAGTTCGAGCATGGCGAGACGCCCGCCGAATGCGTCGTCCGCGAATGTTTTGAAGAAACCGGCGTCCGGATTACCAAGTTTGAGCAAGTCGCACGCGTCGTTTATGATGACCTGCACTACAAAGACAAGGTCGAGCGCGATCTTATGCATGTCTTTATTGCTACCGAATGGGAAGGAGAGCCACAAGACAGCGACGAGCTAGACCTAGAATGGTATGCGCTTCGAGATATCCCTTACGACAAAATGTGGTCCGATGCAAAGATTTTCCTGCCAGATATTCTTCGCGGTAAGAAACTCGAGGCTTACTTCCACTACAACGAGAAAAATGAATTCACAGATTATTGGGTCAAGCCAATCAATACCGACATCTTAATTACCCTATCTAACGAAGATTTTGGCTTCCCTACTAACAATAATTACGACAAGGCCAAGCTAAAGTTTGGCGCACGCGCCGCGGTCCTAGACAAAGACGGTCGCGTTTGTATCACTCATGCAGTCAACAAAGGCTATTACAAGCTTCCTGGTGGCGGTCAAGAACCGGGCGAACTCGCCTTCGAAAACGTCGAGCGCGAAATCCATGAAGAAGTTGGCTACAAGGTAAAGAATCTTGTATCTCTCGGTCGCACTATCGAACTTCGTGGCGGCGAGACTCCAGATGCAACCCCAAGAATCGTAGATAACCAGGTTTTTGTCTGTCAGGTAGAAAAATTCATTGGCGCCATGCAAGAAGAAGACGAAATCGAAGACGGCACGCAGACTGAATGGTTTAATACCATCGACGAAGCTATCGAGACCTTCCAAAACATGTCCCTAGAAGATCTAACTAAAATTTCTAGCGACCTTGGTTACCGTGCTCATTTTTGGCGCAACCGCGAGATTGCAATTCTTCGCGCCGCCAAGAAATACTTAGAGAGACCAGCCGCTTTCTCTGAGCGCGAAGATACGACTACTGCTCCAGAAGATTACGGAGAGACGGATTACGAAGATGACATCTAGGATTCCTCTAGCCGAGCGTATGCGCCCGCAAAAGCTCGAAGACGTTATTGGTCAGACCGATATTATTGGTGAAGGCAAGATTTTGACAGAAATCGTAAAGAAGAAAGAGCCGGTCAATATCATTTTTTGGGGTCCGCCAGGCACTGGCAAGACCACCATGGCGCGCATTATTGCTCACGAGTTTGAGGCAGATTTTATCGAGATTTCCGCCGTTACGAGCGGCAAGAAAGATGTCGAAGCAGTCGTTGAACGCGCAAAGCAGAACTGGAATCTCCAAGTTCGCACCGTACTTTTTGTAGATGAGATTCATCGCTTCAATAAGGCGCAGCAGGACGCATTTTTACCTCATGTCGAGAGCGGTCTAATTACCCTAATTGGAGCTACTACCGAAAATCCTAGCTTTGAGGTTATCTCTCCTCTACTATCCAGGAGCCGCGTAGTCGTCGTAAAACATCTTAGCAAAGAAGATATCAAAGAGGTTATTCGTAGGGCTATCGCCGAAGAAAAAGCCGAAGACAGGGTTACAGAAGAAGCTATAGATTATCTCGCTGAGCTTTCTGGTGGCGATGCTCGCTCGGTTCTTGGCGATTTAGAGCTAGCCCTCAGCCTAAGCGATAAAGTTGACGCCGACGCAGTAAAAGAAGCTGCTGGCCGCAAAGTTCCAGGATACGACAAGAAAGGCGACGAGCACTACAACAATATTTCTGCCTTTATTAAATCCATGCGCGGCGGCGACGTTGATGCGACGCTCTATTATCTTGCACGTATGTTAAATGCTGGCGAGGATCCGAAATTTGTAGCACGTCGAATGGTCATTTTTGCGAGCGAAGATATTGGCCTCGCTGGCAATGGTGCACTTGGCCTAGCTCTTGATGCCTTTATGGCCGTAGAGCGTGTTGGTATGCCGGAGAGCCAGATTATCTTGTCTCATGTCGCTTACGCCCTAGCAAAAGCCAAGAAATCCCGCGAGAGTTACGATGCCTATATGCGCGCCAAGGATTTGGCAGATAGAACTATGGGATTGCCGGTTCCGATCTGGCTCCGCAATGCTTCCACAAAGCTCATGTCCGACCTCGGTTTCGGCAAGGGCCAAAAATGGGAGGCAGGCTTCCATCTAGACAAAAACTATCTTCCAGACGAGATTAAAGACGAAAAGATTGCATAAAAATAACCCGCGGTTTGCGGGTTATTTTTAGTACTCGATAATCTTGTCTCGACCTTTTGCGCCAGCGACGATTTCTATCTGCGTTTTTGGCACGCCGAGCTCTTTTGATAACAGCTTCAAAAGCTCAGTGTTTGCCTCGCCGTCGTGCGCACGAGCGTGCAAAAAGGCGACATAACTGTCGTCCTCTTGCTTCTCGAGGCGCGAAGCCTGTTTGCAGCCAGGCTTAACTTTTACATTTATGCGCGCCATGATATATTATTTATCGCCGTAAATAACTTGGTTGGCATGTAGCCAGCCTTCAAGTGAGCCACCATCAAGATACTGACCCTTGATAGGAAGAACGCGAATCTTGCCACCAGCCTTAATATGTTCGATGATTGGATCTGTGATGAGATATTCCTGATCCTGTGGACCGAAATCGTTCTCTTTGCAATACTTCACAATGCGCTGAAGTAGTTCTGGAGACATAATGAACTTGCTGATATTGATAAGATTGCTTGGAGCTTCTTCGCGCTTTGGCTTCTCATAGATACCAGATAGACAGCCATCTTCTACCTTCAAAACGCCATACTTTTCAACCTTTTCCATTGGGATTTCGGTTGCAAGCATTGCAGATTCAGTATCGTCTTCTAGGATTTCGACTAGGCGCTGCATATCTGAGCTACCGTCAGCATTATAGCTGAAATCGTCACCCATAAGAACAGCAGTTGGTTCGTTAATGCCGAACTCTTCGACAACCTGAGCAACAGGCTCTGCGCTACCATAGCGTTCGTCGACGTTCTTCTGGCAATAGAAATGAATCTTTACGCCTTCATAGCCAGTCTTGGCAAGCTCTAGGCGATCTTCTTTTCCACGAGCAATGAGATAATCTGCTAGTTTCTGATTTTCTTCGTAATAGTTCTTAATCTGAGAGAATGGCTTTTCGTCAATGACGATATAAATCTCTTTGATACCAGCTTTAACACAATCTTCTACGACATAATCCGCTAGCGGACGATTGCCAATTGGAAGCATTGCTTTCTCGATAGTTTTGGTAATTGGTAAACGGCGCGTACCCCAACCCGCAACCGGAATAATTGCTTTATTGACTTTCATAGTTATCTCTTAGTTTCTCTTATTTTATCATCTAGCTCTTAGCTTAGCAAACAGAGACCAAGCCGCCTTGAGGCCATAGAACAACAAGCAAGCAATCGGCAAGACCAGATAAGCTTCCTTGTTATCCCTCATTCCTTGCGACATAATGGCGCTAAAAATTAGGCCCACTATCGTACAAATAATAGAGGTCAAAAGATTAGCGCGCACAGCTGTTTCCGACACAACTTCTCTTTCGAGCTGCTCGATACGCATGACTCGGTCAAGAATCATGAAGAGCGCCAAAGATACAAATAGAAGCATCGCCGTGCTTGCGCCTTGAATAAAGCTAAAGCCAAGCGCAAAGCCAGAACAAAGCGATACAATGCCGTCAAAAGTCGAGATGAGCGCCAAAGAACTGCTCGTCACAACGGCTTTTTTGCGCCCCTCCTTTTTGCGCGGAACAAGCATCGCCTTGGTCAAGAAATACGCCAAAACATTGATAACCGCGAAGCATAGGGAGCCAAGCAAAACTAAGAGGATGAAGCTCCCGAAACCCAAAACCGCGATTGAGCTACTAGCGACAAATAGACAGATAGCCAGCAGGCCGATAACGGCCGCGATAATCGCTCCAAAATGGCGAATAATGCTGTAGAGCGAGCTCTGAATAAGATAGAGCGTTACGCCACAGAATACGAGGAATCCGCAAAGTACCGAAATGATTATCGCAAGAACCATTAGTCGTTCTCCTCAATGATAGATGGGAGCCATTTTTCGTAAGGCTCTTTGTTTAACATTGTTGTAATCGTGCGAGCGAGGTTGGCTAGGCCAAAATCACCTTCGGCAAGATGGTATTTGTCTGCATTCTCGGTTTCATCAACAAAGATACAAGGAACGCGATTAGTCGTATGAGAAGTTTTTGGCTTGCCATCTTCCATAAGCTCCTCTGCGTTGCCGTGATCAGCAGTAATAATCGTTACGCCACCAAGCTTGTTAACGGCGTCGATAATACGCTTCAAAGAGATATCAATGGCTTCCATTGCTGCGATAGTAGGCTCAACTTCACCAAAGTGACCAACCATATCACCGCCAGGATAATTAATGCGTAGGAACTGATATTTTTCGCTTTCGATAGCTTCGACGAGCTTATCTGTAATCTCGGCCGCTTTCATCCATGGGCGAGTATTAAATGGCTCAATATAGGAAGATACTTCAACCTCATCTTCGCCTTCTGGAACCTGATGACTATTACCATTGAAGTAGTAGGTAATATGACCAAACTTTACAGTTTCAGAGATTGCATATTGCTTTACACCCTGCTCTGCAAGCTGGAATGCAAGTGGCTTTTCGAAGCTTGGAGATTCCACAAGAACATGCTCTGGGATATGCTTATCTTCGTCATAAACTGCCATACCCGCAAAGTAGACATCTGGGCGCTCGCCACGATCGAAGTATGGGAAGTCTTCGAAGGTGAATGCCTTAGCCATTTCTAGAGCGCGGTCAGCACGGAAATCGATATAAATCAAAGCATCGCCGTTCTGAATCTTACCAACTGGCTGACCATTTTCAGCCACGATAAATGGCGACATATATTGATCTTGAAGCTCTGGATTTTCACTGCGATAAGCCTCAACAGCCTCGGTAGCACTTGCGAACTGGCGACCTTGGCCATGAACGCTTAGATTCCAGCCATCTTCAACCATCTTCCAGTTACTATCGTAGCGGTCGGCAGTAATAACCATGCGACCACCACCATCAGCGATCCTATAATCTGGATCACCGAGACCATGAACAAAATCTTCTAGACGCTTAATGAACTTTGGCTCGCTCTGCGGCGGAACATCACGACCATCAAGGAGAATATGAACACGAGCGTGCTCAATACCGTCTTTCTGAGCCTGAGCTAGCATTTTTTCAAGGTGAGTAATATTCGAGTGAACGTTACCGTCACTAAAGATACCCATAAAATGAAGGGTCTTATCCGTGCCAGCAAGGCGATTCTTAATATCTTGCCAAGTCTGAGTCTCGAAGGCGCCACCATTCATAGCTTCTTCGACAGCTGCGCTACGCTGCAAGACGATTCCGCCTGCGCCCATAGCATTGTGACCAACTTCACTATTGCCCATGTCGCCGTCAGGAATACCGACATAGTGACCAGAAGCACCAAGCTCGGCCATTTTGTATTTTTGCATTAGTTCGTGTAGGGTATCTGCGCGCGACTGCGTGACAGCATTATAAGGATTATCTTCAGCAAGACCGACGCCATCCATAACAATAAGGACGACTGGGCCTTTGTAATTCAATTTGCTCATGTCTTTATTTTAGCACGGTAAGACCCTCTGGTTTTACTTCTAGACCCTTCCGGATTAGCCAATTTGCCTCCTTGAATAACTAACAATTTATTGTATAATATACCCCAATGAAGGTGATTTCCCAGAAAGACAAAAAGCAGGCTTTCGACATTCTAACGAATGGCGGTATTCTTGGCGTGCCAACCGAAACCGTCTATGGAATCGCCAGCTCGCTCGAAAGCAGAGACGGAATTGAGAAGCTTATCAAGATCAAGAAGCGCCCAATCACCAGCGATAAATGTTTCACTTTGATGCTCCCAAGCGTCAAAGATATCCCTCGTTTTGCAGATATTAGTCGCCAGGAAGCCAACCTTTCTCGCCGTTATTTCCCGGGTGAACTAACTATGATTTTTAACAAAAACCCAGATTTCAAAAACTACTATTTCGATAACTTTAATACCATCGGTATTCGTATTCCAGCTCATAAATACATGCTAGAGCTACTCGAAAAGACTGGACCACTCCTAGTAACTAGCGCCAACCCTCGCGGCGAAACCCCTTGCCTAAACTGGAGCGAATTTAAGGCCAGAATGCCAAAGGCCGACGCCGTAATCCGCGGCAAATCCGGCAATAGCCTACCGTCTACAATCCTAGACATTCGTAGCAGCATTCCGCACATTATCCGCCAAGGCGGACTACTTATCGTTCAATACAACTAAAAAATCCACCAGCGAAAACTAGTGGATTTTTTAAAAATCAAATCGTTACTGTTCATAACATGGTATCAGGAGGGGATTTTTTATCCGTAGATAATTTCTCCCCTCCTAATAATGTACTAAGACATGCTGTTTCATAATCATAACCTCCTTTCTTTTTTACAGCATGGTTGTTTATATCCGTATAGAACGTAACAGCAGATGCTGTCTAGATGGGCGTATGGTTTACCGTCGAATCAGGATTAGCCTCCTGTCGGCATAGGTTTGAACCCTTGGGAGAGTTCGGCAATTTGCAAATTAGATGATCAACGCCTCGGTAACAATGGGATTAATAATCACCACGTCGAGGGTTGAATAGTCGGATGTGGATGCGTTGTCGATGTTGGCGGATACTGATTCGCTGATTTCAGGCGCTTCGGGATTTGCCGTTTCGGGAACCCCGTTATTGTCCTGCTCTTCAGAAATCTTGCTGCCACCATCATCGTTGTCGACAAAGGTTTTATCGTCATCATTAACGATTGCCTTGTCTTCATCGGTGTCAGACTTGTCATCATAGCCTACGTCGTCAGTTACAACTTCCGGCGCAGCCATAAGCTTAGGAGCATCGAGCGGAATTATCACTATTGGCCCGGAAGGCTCTGTAGTGGTAGCGCTTGTAGTTCCTTCAGTCTTGGTGGTGGTTGTTGCCTGAGTTGTTGTTGTAGTCTTAGGCGGAATCGTAGCTCGTGTTTCAACGAGTTCGGTATTCACCTTGTCATCGTCTACTACACCGCTCACCTCAGTAACAATAGGAGCAATTGTCGGGTCCTTCGGTGCCAGCGTAGTGCTGGTCGTAGTGGCCTCGGTAGTGCTCGTAGTTGTCTGAGTTGTGGAAGTTGTTGTAGCTTCCGTTGTGGTGGTAGTAGTCGTGGTAGACGTACTTGTAGACTCAGTGGTTGTTGTGGTTGACGTGCTTGTTGTCGTAGACTCAGTAGTCGTGGTTACCTTACTCGTAGTAGTGGTCTCCGTCGTACTGGTCGTTGTTGCCGTGGATGTAGTCTGAGTCGATGTAGTTGACTCAGAAGTACTTGTTGTGGTCTCAGTTGTAGTTGTCGGTGTAGTCGAGGTTGTGGTTTCCGTCGAAGTCGTGGTTTCCGGCGTTGTGGTTTCGGTCGCCGTTGTAGTGACCGTG
>JAUMYE010000008.1 GCA_030528815.1 Candidatus Saccharimonadota bacterium
GTATTATCCAAAAGTTATTACGTTATCGATGCCAACTAATCAGTTAATAGAGACGTTGCATAAGTTTACTTTGAGTTTTCCGCTTAGTTTAGTTACTTACCATAATGAACAGATTGTAATCGCGAATGATGGCGCGGTTGTTTCGGAAGATATTAACGATACGGAATATACGCAGATTACATTTTGGGATGGCAAAGTAATGGCGCGTTCGGCCGTTTTGTCGCTATGGAATAGAGAATTATCTTTGGAAAAGGTGCTTTCGAGGGCAATTTTGTGAAACTAAGTCAGAATTATGATTATCTGCAGACTAAAGCTGAGCCTTATGCAGAAGATATTTTAGCTCATGATAATTTTTTGAGCATGCAGAACTTTTACCAGCATGGTTCGGTTTCGACGTGGCAGCACGTGCTAAGGGTGGCATATTTTGCGCTTGAGATTAATAAGAAATTGCATTTGCATTGCAATAGGCGTGATTTAGTGCGTGGCGCGCTCCTTCACGATTATTTCTTGTATGACTGGCATGATCATGAGGCAGAGCTAAACGAGCACCCGAAACTACACGGTTTTTATCATCCAACGATTGCTTTAAAGAATGCCAAAAAAGATTTTGATCTTACGGCGCTAGAATGCGAAATCATTTACAAGCATATGTGGCCACTAACTTTGACACATGTGCCAACAAAACGCGAAGCTTGGGTTGTCTCGATGGCTGACAAGTGGGCATCATTCTACGAGACTGTATTTTGCCGTTAAAACGCTCGTGGTATAATTTATTTATACTAAGTGGAGTTTTTAATGGAAGAAGGAAACAGCGGCGCAGTAAATGTGCCTAATGTTGATGCGGGTGGTCAGATTACACCTAGTCAGCCTAATAGTGCTAAGAACTCAAAATCTTTGATAGTACTTATTGCTATTGCGGTGATTTTGGTTGGCGCTTCGATCGTTGCAGCGATTATTTTTATGGGCAAGGAAAAGCCAAACAATCCAAGTCCAGCGCCATCGCCAGTAAAACCAAACGCAAACTATAGCTCAGACAGTAATCTATTTGCCGTAAACTATTTCAAGAATGCTTATGCGGCAGAGAAAAGCTATTCTAACACTTTGATTAGTCCATATTCCATGGAAGCAGTATGGCAGATTGCAGGTAAGGGCGCCGGTGGCAATACCAAGACTCAGATTTATGACATGCTTGGCACTGAGCGTACGATGCCAGAGATTGCTGGGCTTCATTCTGCAAACGCAGCCTTTATTCGTGAGACTATTGCGGACAAGATTAAGAACGAGTTCTTGGATGCTGTAAATGGTGATATTGTTTACGATCCATTTACTTCGCCAGACACGATGAATGCTTGGGTCAAGGATAATACTAATGGTATGATTCCTAAGATTTTCGATAATGCTCCTGATGGCGACATGGTGCTCGCAAACGCGATTGCTATGGAACAAGAGTGGAATGATAAGTTCGAATGCGAGAAAACGAGGGGTGTAGACTTTACGAATTCTGAAGGCGAAACCGTTGAAGCTTCGATGATGGCTGGTGAGGCAAACTATTATTTCAAGACCGACAATTCTGAAGGTATCGTTAGGAATTACAAGGCCAGCGACAATGGTGATTATCTCGAATTTGTAGCATTTAAGCCAAATAATTCGGTAAGCAGCTATATCAGCGATTTATTCGAAAGTGATTTGAAGAGCTTTGACGAGAAGTTAATTGCTCCATCCAGCAGCGATGAGAAGGTCGTGACAGTTGGCGTAAGCCTACCACGATTTAGTTATGACTATACGGTTCCTGATCTAGTAAAGATGTTCTCGACTGGTATGGGTGTAAGCGATGCATTCAATAGCGAGAAGGCGGACTTTAGCGGCATTTCTGATAGTATGTCATTCTATGTTTCGGATTTGATTCAGAAGACGCATGTTGAGATGAGCGAGACTGGCACGCGCGCAGCAGCTGTTACTGCGATGGTGCTCGATGTTACGTCGGCTTATCAAGAAGAACCAGAATATGTCCATTACCATGTAGATTTTGATAAATCATTTGTATACATGATTCGCGATCATAAGACAAAGGAAATTATCTTTACTGGCGTAGTTGAGCATCCAGAGTTGATGTCCGACTATGATGGTTGCATTGAAGTCAACGACGACTAATAGCCAATAAAAAGCCGCCCCTTAGTACTGGGGCGGTTTTTTGTGGCTCACTTCATAGGCCGCTTGAGCTTCTTTTTTGCGAATTGCGCGGATGCGGCAAATATCGATTATGAAACTCAAAGGGCTAAGGATGCCAGCGATGAACAAGGATATGCAACTTATCCAGCTCATATCGTAGCCGAGTTCGGTTTCGGCAGTGGCAATAGCGAGTGCGGTCGAGACGAGCCATGCGCTTAGGACGATTGTTCTGAGTTTGTCTGCGATGCCAGCACTGACGCCGCCTGCGTGTTTTTTGTAAAACAGGGCAAACCAGATAATAATCAGAACGTCTCTAAGGGCGATCAAGCTTGCGGCAATCCAGATATAGATATCTGGGAAAACGTCTTTGGGATTGATTAATCTATTTTGCGTATAGATAAAGAATCCAACGGCGACCGGATAGAAGATAAGCTTATCTCCTAAAGGGTCGAGGGCCTTGCCGGCTTTGGTGGTTTGGTTGCATGATCTGGCGATATAGCCGTCGATAGCATCAGTGCCAAGCGCTGCGCCTAAGATGATGGTTGCTAGTGCGTCGCTGTGTGTGCCGAAGCTTTGTGTTACGTAGATGTGTGGAATGCTGAGTGCGAGTCCAATGCGGATGACGCTGATAGCGTTCGGTACGCCGATATGTCCTTTCGTGCCTTCGAGCCAGCTATGATCGATTGCATTGAGTGTTTTCAGGATGCAATAGAAGCTTTCGTAGACTGCGACGAACACTGTGATATACCAGCAGTATGTAGCGATGTGCCAGAGTTCTGTTTGAACGGTCGCGAAGTTGTGTGTTATATAATCGTAACCCAAACCTACGGACAGAGAAAACAGAATCACGGCGCGCAGTACAAAACTTTCGGTGCGCTGCCAGGGATGTGTTTGGCCGATTGGCATTGCGCAGCGGTGCTCTAGCCAAGCTCCGTGTGATGTTATTACGGCAATATCGCAGAGTACGATAACTGCCCAAAGATAACAATCGAAGAGTTGGCGGGGTGCGACTGTGATGGTAACGACGTCAAAGATAATCAGGGCGATTTCGTTAGGACAGATGTTCCTGAAGCCTCGCCAAAAATAGCTGAAAAACCTTGGCATAGTCAGACCTCCTTTCTTAAAGAGCATGATAAAGGCCGCCCCGGATATGGAAGGAGCGGCCTTTTGTAGGAAGTGAATGTGGATAGCTTGATTACTTTTCGCTGCCGCCAGAGAGGATGTATCTCATCTTTTTGGCAAGCTCTTCGCTCGGCTCTACGCGGTTGCAGCGCTGGAGCATGTCGAAGATTTCTGCAATGAGAGTGTGGCTCGGGGTGATCTCCTTGAGCTCGATTCTCTCGTTCTTCTTAGAGAAGTATGCAAAGGCATTATTCTTGTCTGCCTGGCAGCTTTCTTTGCCGAATGCAATCTCGAGCATTCTTGCGTAATCTGCACTAGCGGGGAAGTTACCCATGATTGCGGCGATATTGCCAGGATCCTTTGCAAGAATAGCATAGTTGCTCTCACGAACTGCCTTGAGAATGGTAATAGAGCTGATGATCTGCTTGCAGTACTTCTCGTACTCGTGTGCAAACAGAACTTCAAGGCCACGACCGTGGTGACTGCCATTCTTGAGAATGTATTCTGTTTTTACGGTATTCTTATTCTCGCTCTCAGGGTTCTTGAGTCTTACGATGAACGGAAGCTCAAGATTGGCTGCAATGATCATTGCATCCTTGTTCGGTAAAGGCATAATGTTGAATAACATAGCTAAACGACCTCCTTTTGAATGTGCTGTATACGGGATACCAATTACACGCTCGTCCTCTTTAGTCTTAAGAGGGGCGAGTGATAGGGCGTATTATATGACATTTTTGGAGGATTGGCAAGGTGCTCAAAAAGCGAAGTGGATATGCTTATAATAATAAGAAAGGAATAGGATAATTATGGCAATTGCACCAAGTGTAGTAAAGAAACTTTTAGAGAATAAATCTATAGAAGAATTGGAGGCGAAGTATGAGGATTTGAAGAAGAATTTTTGCTTTGATTCAAAAGAAGAACAGATTGATTACAATATTAAACACTATTTAAATGCGAGCAATAGGGTTAATAATGATTCTCGTCGGATTGCGCTAGAAGAGTTACTGAAAGAGAAAACAGGCAAAGACTATTCATTTGAGGATAAGAAATTTGAGATTACTTTGTCTGATATTATTGGTTTTGTGACGAATTCTAATGTGGATCCGTTTTGGGGCAAGATGCTAACCGATTTCTTTGAGAAATTGAATGATATTGAAGAAAAAGAAAAGAAGAGATTTCTGTTTGAGTTGGTTCAAAATGAAGAATCGTTTAATACATTTTTGAAAGAGGCGGCTCGGACACAGGATGCTAAAGAAACATACGAAAAGTATAAGAAGATTGCTCGTGATTATTGCGCGAAGAATAATGTGATTGGATAGAGGAGGGGCATAAAAAATACGACCCTTTGGGTCGTTTTTTTGCTTCTTGGTGGGCGAGGAGGGACTTGAACCCTCACGGCATTGCTGCCACAAGATTTTGAGTCTAGCGTGTCTACCAGTTCCACCACTCGCCCGAGTGATAGTTGTATTTTAGCACGAAGTGAGCTTTTATGCTAGAATAGAGTTAATGGACAACAAAAGTGGTGGGCAAAATTCTTCGAATTCTGCACCCCAAGACAAAAATCTGACCAGCGAAGAACGCCAGAGGCAGACGGCGATTGATTTGGCGCGCCAAAAAGTTGTCAATGCTTATAAGACTCAGCCGCAAAATTATAGGCCAGCAAACCAGCAGGCTCAGAATACAAATATCAACGAGGCAGAATGGAAGAAATATCATTCGGCTTGGCAGGATTATTACCAGAAGTATTACGGCGAGTATTATAACAAGGCCGCTCAGGAATATATTGCAAAGGAAAAGGAACGCATTGCTGCTGAGCAAAAGAAAAAGCTCGAAGCGGAGCGTGAGCGTTTGAAAGAAACCAATCAGGTTGATACTTCTGAAGAAACAAAGAAGCTTGAAGAGGCTCGCAAGAGACTAAAGAATGAACGTTTGGGCTTTGCTGTACAAAAATCTAATCTGCTTGCAAATGCGAAACTAAGTGCTGAACAAGAAAAAGAGGCAGAGGAAGCTGAGCAGAGTGCGGTAAATCAATTCCGCTCGAAGTTGCGCAAAAAAGTTGAGAAGCGCGCTAAGAAGATGCGTAAATCTAGGCACTTTATACCAGTCATGATTGCGCTCGTGGTCTTGGTAATTGGTATCTTGTTCCAGTACAATCAGACGATTATTGCGAATATCGTGGCTTATATTTCGCCAGGTGGAAGCGAAGGCACGACAATTACGGCTGTCGATCCTACGGTTGTGGCTGATGTACATGAAAATCCAACACTTATGATTCCGAAGCTTAATGTTGAAGTTCCGATTGTCCTTGGCGTAAAGAATGATGTCGAGTCAATGAATGCCGCGATGTCTAATGGCGTTGCTCAGTTCTCGATGCAAGGCGCTTCGGCTTTGCCTGGTCAGATTGGTAACTTTGCGGTTTCTGGCCACTCGTCGAATAACTTCTATGAAAGTGGCGACTATAAGTTTATCTTCTCGGGTCTTTCTAGATTAGGCGAAGGTGATTTGGTTTATGTAGATTATGAAGGTAAGCGCTATACTTACAGGATTACCGGAAATATTACAGTCGAGCCTACGGAAGTCCATAAATTAGCCGAGATTACGAGTCAGAATGCAGGTAAGCCAATGATTACTTTGATTACTTGTATGCCGCTTGGTACGTCACGCTATCGTTTGCTGGTATATGGTGAGCAGATCTATCCAGATTACACAAACGCAGAGCATGCAGCTGTTCCTGAAGTCGTAGAAGGCGAAACAGCTACGATGGAGACGACGGCGAATAGTCCAACGCCACTAGGTCAGTTCTGGAATTGGCTGACGGGTCAGAATTAGATTGAAATACCTTGCTTGATGCGAGGTATTTTTTTGTGCCTGTAGGTTGGACTGGTTTGTATATTTGCGGGTTTGCGGGTTGGACGGGTTAACTTGTTAAGCTTGTCAAACTAGCCAAACCTACGGACGTAATTGTATTGTTTGAAAAAGTGTAAAAGTTAACTAGGTTAACTTTTACAAAAAAACGAACCCGGATATGTTGGGCTCGTTTTTAGTGGATTAGATATTTAGCTTTTCGCGCCTCAAGACGTAATTAACTTGCTTCGTAGTTTCGGATTCGGCAGGAGCCGTTTCGCTAGTATCTAGATTGCTATTATCATTACTTAGTGATTCAACTACGCTATCTTCCGTTGTAAAGAAGTAGAAGTACTGGTTGTTTTCGCTAATAACGGCAGGGAAACCGGAAAGGTTTGTAGAAGCTAGTTCGCGGCGGTTTTCGCCAGTGAAGTCGTGAGTTACGATCTTGTCGCCTTCTTGGTTCCAGATTAGGTAATTATCTAGCCAGTTGATGTTTGAAAGGTCGGAATCGACTGAGAAGGTATATGGACGCAAAGTTTCGATATCGAAGCCAAGCAGTTCCTTGTTTGAAGCGGTAATAATAACGCGCTGTTCTGGATTATTTGTAATGTAGTTTGGCTCGAAAGTAATAGCGGTTTTGTAAATATCCTTAAAGTCTGTTTCGCGGGCTTTATTGAAGGCTGGATATTTGCCGCTCATACAATGAAAATCTCCAGCATTGGCATAGGCGAGCCAATTTTTGCTCCAATATGTACCCATAGTGATTAGCGGAGTGCTATTATCGCCAAGTTCTACGATTGCAGTAGAACCGTCTTCGCCTTCGTTGTAAATGTAGATCTTGTTTGTTGGCGTATCGCCGTCGTTGATTTCGGCGTCAACGTTGTCGGTTTTTGCACCTAGAATCGTATCGGTGCTTTTTGTGACATAGGCGACCGTATTCTGATTATTTGCGATACGAGTAACGTTGGTTGCGATAACCTGAGTCATTGTCTTGTCTTCAACGTTAATTTCGGTAAGCTCACCTTCGGCTAGTGACCAGATTTTTGAAGCTGAATCATTTGCGAGTAGTAGCTGAGTAAAATTTTTATTGAAGGTTGTAGTAAGGTCGATGCTCTTTTTGGTGTCTGACAAATTTACAAGGATCCAGTGAGTACTTTCGCCGACTTGCTGGCGGACAAGAATTTTGCTGTCGTTGTTACTCCAGGAAATAATCTTAAAATCTGACGACTGAATCTTTGTATCGCTTTCGCTTGGAATATATGCGAAATCTGCAAATTTGATTGTCTTTGCCTTGAGTTTGTCTGACTGAATGTTAAGGAATTCTAGGCTTTCCGATTCGGCTTCTGCAATGATTAGATTCTTGCGACTTGGCGAGAAGCTTGTGATTGTGAGGGGCTTATCGTGAATGTCTACAGTATCGACGGTTGGATTAATTGGGAAGAGACGTGCCCAGGTGATTTTTGTAAGAAGACCAGCTTCGATCTCGACCTGAGATTTCCAAACATCATATCCGTTCTTGCTAAGTTTTACGTCGTGAGTTCCGGCGCTTAGGAGTTTACTGATTTCGGTTGGCGAGAAGAGCTCGTCGCCGTCAATCGTAACCTTGGCTGAGCTTGGTTGTGAAGAAATCTCAAGAAGACCTGATTGTTCAATTCCGCCGCCATCTGTAAATTTGTAGCCCATCGCTACAAGCATCATTAGGAAAACTATTGCCAAGACTGCTATAAGCATGAAAATATCGGTGGCAATAACTCGCGCATTGCGAATTTTCTTACTTTTAGTACTCATACTTAAGAATAATTATATCATTAATGCTTATAAAGTGCTTATGTTTAATTAAAAATCTAATTTTTTACAGGGAAAAATCGGCGTATTTTGCATGAATAAATTATTTAAAACGCTCTTGTTTTTGGCATGCTTATGTTTTAAGATAGATTTAACGGAATTAAAGAGAGGTAAGATGGACGGAATAAAAAGGCGTGGAGCTAATGCAACGATTAATCATTCGAGTAGTATTGATCATCGTCGCGTTCAGAAATCCACTACGCTTAACCGCAGATTTGTGAAGCGTCCAGTCCTTTCTAAGACTACTACTGCGAGGCAGGTAACTCAGGTCGCAAAGCAACAGCAAGCCGCTCAGCAACAGGCTACACAGAGAACTACGACTCAGCAGCTTCGCAAGCATAGCGCTACAAGAGCAACTGCAGCTAAAGCTCGTGTCGTAACGGCAAAGAGCCAGCAGCAGCTTATCGCTCGCCAGAAGAGAGTTCGCTTGCAACCGATTAGCTCTGCAAAAACTCAGCAACAGCAACAACGACAGCAGCAACAGGGTATTGACCGCGTAAGCATGCAGGCTACAAGAGCTATTGCTCAGAAGCAGCAAGAGATCGTATCGCTCAAGAATGCTCAGCAGCAGCAAAGTGGATATGCTCAGGCTGCACAGCAGGCTGCCGCAAAGTATGCAAATCTAAGTGCTCAGCAGCAGGCAAGAATGGCTCAGTCTCCAATCGCAAGAAATGCTCGCGCGCGTGTTCAGTACAAGAATCAGCAGCAAGAACATATCTCTGCTAAGGAAATGAAGGACAAGGCGATTCAAAAAGCTCTTCATGATGTCGCTACTATGCAGCAAGAACAGGAAGAATACCAGCCAAAGCGTCGTTTCTGGCAGAAGAGGGGATTCCTAATCTCTGGTGCAGTTGCAATTATCTCTATCGCGCTTCTTGGCTATTTGGTTTATCTAAATCTTCCTGATTTATCTGTACGCGTTGCAGCTATGCAGACTGGTATCGAGAATGCTTATCCAAGCTATGTTCCAATGAACTATCGCCTAAGCGGCCTCGTAAAGGAAGATAATGGCGTCATTACGATGAACTTCGTACAGGAAAATGGCGGCAGCTTCCAGCTTATAGAGAAGAAATCTAGCTGGGATTCCGCAACAGTTTTAAGCAACTTCGTAGAAGAAAAGTGGGGAAGCGATTACGTAGTCGCCAAGGGTCAGGGTTTGACAGTTTATATCTCTGGTTCGAATGCGGTTTGGGTTAACGGCGGTGTTCTGTATCAGATCGAGGATCACGGCAGCAATTTGACCACTGATGATTTGCACGATATTGCAATCAGTTTATAAGAGATAACGATAACAAAAGCAGGTGAGTCATTTGATTTATCTGCTTTTTTGTGGTATAATATATAAATTGATTTAGTAAATTGTTCTTTAATGGCTAAATCGGCACAGGTCTATAATCTGCAAGAGGTTTGCAGTGATGATTTGTGAACTCTAAAGGAGGCAAAAATGCTTAGAGTGATTCGCACGACTACCGACTCCGGACTGATTGTAGATCAGCCCATCATCCGCTTCTACGAAAATGTGCATGGCGACCTGGCTCAGGATGTTTTGGTTAAGTATACCGATATGTTTAGCGAGATTCACGAATCTTACTATACTTCGCTCGGTGACATCAACTTTAAGGATGCGCTCGATGCGCTCGGTTTTAAGGGATGCTTCGTTCCGAGACTGAACGGCCAGGAGCTTTCGCCGTTTCGTGCTGCGTACTATCAGGCTGGCGGTGGAAGCCATGAGCTGGTGTTCTCTAAGTCCAAGAAGGCGCATTTCTCGATCGTCGAGCGTAGCAGGGATAACAACCTGATTATCGCTTTGACTAACCAGCTCTGCCGTGAGGTTCTGCTTTGCCCGAGTATCGTCAAGAGAAAGCCGTATTGCCATGGACGATTCGGAATTATCAAGATGAAGCCTGGCGATTATGCAAAAATCGGAAATAGCTGGATTGGTTTTTCCGGTTCTGGCGAGCTGATGCTTGATGAGCAGATGAGACAGTGTGACGATTTGCTGGAAACGAAGGAGAAATCCCTTGTGGATTGCACTAGCATGCTCAACAAGGCAACCATCGTTAGTACGAACGTTACTTTGCTGTAATTTGTTTGCACTAGTCCTCCGGCCGAAAGGTCGGGGGATTTTTTATCGTCCAGAATCTGTTCGACAAGGGATAAAATGCTTCGAATTTGCTATACTTTATATATCGAGGAGGTTTAAATGATTGATTTTAAATACAATACTAAAGGCTTCGTAGACGAAGAAGAGTTTCAAAAGCAGATAGATATTGTTCGTAGCATCGTGCTGCGCGTGCAAGAGAATTCTTTTGGTGGTTGGGCGGATCTTCCTATTAATTATGATAAGGAAGAGTTTGCTCGCATCAAGAAGGCTGCCGAGCGCATTAACTTGAATTCGGATTATCTTGTTTGTATTGGCATTGGTGGTAGTTATCTTGGCCACAAAGCTGTCATTGAAACGCTTGGCAATACTTCACGCACGAAGATTCTTTATGCTGGTAATTCTTTGAGTCCACGCGAGTTGCAGAAGGTTATCGACGAGATTGGCGAACATAGCTTTTCGATTAATGTTATTTCTAAATCTGGCACAACAACCGAGCCTGCCGTTGCTTTCCGTATCTTAAAAGAGAAGCTGATCGAGAAATATGGTGAGACTGAGGCTGCTCAGCGTATTTATGCAACTACTGACGCTAACAAGGGTGCTTTGCATGATGAAGCAAAAGCAAAAGGCTATGAAAGCTTTGTAGTTCCAGATAATATCGGCGGTAGGTATTCTGTTTTGACGGCTGTTGGTCTTTTGCCGATTGCAGTCGCTGGCGTTGATATTGATAAGCTTATGGACGGTGCTGAAGAAGAGCGCGCAAGCCTTATTTCTGATGGTGGTCTTGCGGCGGAATATGCAGCAATGCGCAATTTGCTCCTAGAGAAGGGCTTTGATATTGAAGTTATGGCAAACTTTGAGCCAAGCTTTGCTTTCTTTAACGAATGGTGGAAGCAGCTCTTTGGTGAAAGCGAAGGCAAGGAAAATAAGGGTATCTTCCCAGCAAGCGTAATTTATTCTACGGATCTTCATTCTATGGGTCAGTATATGCAGGAAGGTCGCCGCAATCTTTTTGAGACATTTGTCGAGGTTAAGGATGAATACAAGGGTGTAAAGGTGCCAAAGTTTGGCGAAGATCTTGACGGTCTTGGATATCTTGAGGGCAAGGAAATGAGCTATGTTTGCAAAAAGGCAGAGCGCGCAACGCGTGAAGCTCACTTTGTCGGTGGCGTTCCGGTACTCGAGATTGAGATGCCAGAACTCGACGAGAGGTCGCTTGGTGCTTTGATTTACTTCTTCGAGATGAGCTGTGCACTTAGCGCATTTTGCCTTGGTGTTAATCCGTTTAACCAGCCTGGAGTTGAAGCGTACAAGACAAGAATGTTTGAACTACTTGGCAAACCAGGATTTTAAAGAAAATAAGACAAAAGAAACCCCGCAAGTGATTGCGGGGTTTTGAGATTAGAATTTCTGCCAGCGGTCAAAAACGCCGATTCTTGTCAGGATGTTTTTGATTTCGACCATTTCAGGACAGTAGTCTTTCTCTTCGTATTCGAGGATCTTATCTCCGAATTCCAGGGCGTCGGCCATCTCGACGAGGAGGCAGGGCTGAAGGTCGGGATATTCAGCTGCGAACCTTTTGCAGTCAGAGAGGTGGTTGTAGACAAGCTGTTTAAACTCGGCAGGAGCGTCGATAAGGAAAACTCTGGTTTCGAGATCTTTTTTGAGTCTTGCAAGCTGTCCCAGGCGAGTTGCTTCATTGAAGCTTCCGTCGCTACGACAAGACATGTACTCGTAGAGTACGGAGTCATACTTAAGAACGTCGATTATGCCGCAGCTGAGATGATGCACTAATTCGCTGCCGCCAACAGTGCTAGTATAACCAGAATCCCAAAGAATCTCGTTCAGCTTGCGCAGAGTGCGAACGAAGCTTACGAAGCGGCCTGCCTGCCAGGAAGTTTCGAGATTGTCGACAATGGCGAGCTTTTGCATGAGCACTATGTCGTCGCTATATCTCTGTGTGAATTTGAGGATTTGTGTATTGATGTCAGAAATGACCCTGTTTGCGGCCATATTGACAAATGCAAGATCTGAATACTGATACATAAAGAACCTCCAATCGTAGTAGAAGGGTGGATTGTGAATGTGTGTATTATGTCATAAACTGAGAGTTTTTGCAATAAAAATACCTCGCCATACTGGGCGAGGTTTCGGTTTGGGTAGTTTTAACTTCCCGATTCAGTAAGAAGGTGAGCTTTGTCGATTGTCTGAACCATCTGGTTGAGGCAATCTTCGGTCTGTTCGCCACAAGGATGCTCTTCGCAGCGCAGGCGATGGTTGAGGTCATAGATTGCTTTATAGGCACGCTGATTGAACCCTCCATCGAAAAGCTCGCTAATTACGTCCAGGGATGCAGAGTAGGGTAAAGCGTCGTTTTTGCGAATCTTGCCCACAATATCGATGGCCTGCTGGAGCAGGCATCTTACCTTTACGTCTGCGACCTTCCTGGGCGGAAAGACGTTTACGAATGCTTCTTCTTTCTGATCATGAGGTGCTCGCATTTTTGTTCCTCCTTCGTAGCGCATGCGTACGCATTTTTAGCCTTTCTTTTTAGAAGACTAGGTATTTGATTTTAGCATAGGGGCTTAGAAAATAAAAGAGCCCCGTTCGGTCCGAACGGGGTCTTGGGGTAGGGCTTAGATTTTCCATGATTCCAGCTCGTTAAACAATTGATTGCTTACGAGTGCATCGAGAAGCTGTTTTTCTTCGGCATCGAGCTTTTCATAGCCGTTTTCCTTTTGGTATTTGGCCTGAGCTATAACTTGATGTGCCAGAGACATCTCGAGGAAGACTGGGCGAGTTTTGAGCGTAGCGTCATGACAAATCAGGGTGCTGATTTCGTTGCTGGCGTCGGAATAGAGTCTACGATAAACACTCCAAACGCGTAGCTTGTCATATAGAGCTTCACGTTTGTCGTTTGTGAGCTGACTCATTCTGTACTCAAAAACTTCGTCGGCATGAAGATAGAAGGCATCCAAAGCATTGTTGATATCGCAAAAAAGCTCGCCTTCGTTGGATTTTGTGTCCTCGAAGTAGTGCTTCTTGCGATAAAACGCAAAATGCAACTGGCGGAGTCCGTGTAGTGTTAGGTAATAATCGCCATTTAGGAAGTTGCCTTCCATATTGACGATATCTCTTGTGTCGAGATTAAAATTACCTAGCGGATTTTCCGTGTCGTATACTTTTTTGAGGTCTTCGATCCAGCCGTGATGTATCTCGTCCAGCTTTCTGAGGTCAATAAGGACAACGCCGAGTTTTTCGCCTGTTTCAAGGAAAATTTGCGCCAGTTTGGCATCTGTCATTCGAATCATCTCCTTTTGCGACAGATTGCTGGAATGGAATTTCAGTTAATATAAAATACTCCCCAATTGCTTGGAGTTATGTATATTATACCATAAAAAGCGCCCCTTTTAAAGAGGCGCTCTCTGCTAAGCTAGATTACTATTTCTTGAATGGATTCTTTAGTTCTAGATTGCTGTTAGACTCTGCGATGCGCATGAGTTCGTTGTACTTTGCGATGCGTTCGCTGCGGCTGAGGGAACCGGTCTTGATTTGGCCAGTGCCTAGACCGACTGCGAGGTGAGCGATAGAAGTATCTTCGGTCTCGCCAGAGCGGTGGGACATGACACAGCGGTAGCCGTTTGCCTTTGCAAGCTTTACAGCATCGATGGTTTCGGTTAGAGAACCAATCTGGTTTGGCTTGATGAGGATTGCGTTGCCTGCGCCAGAATCGATACCTTTCTGAAGAAGCTTGACGTTTGTAACGAATAGGTCATCGCCGACGAGCTGCGTTGTATTGCCGAAGCGCTCTGTAAGCATCTTCCAACCATCCCAGTCGTTTTCACCAAGACCATCTTCGATGCTAACTACTGGATAGTTTTCGATAATCCACTGATACCAGTTTGCTAGATCTTCGCTAGTCTTCCAGTCGCCAGTTGTCTTGAGTTCATAGTGATCGTCTTTTGCGAATTCGGAGCTTGCGATATCCATAGCGATGGAAATATCTTCGCCAAGCTTATAGCCGGCTTTTTCGACTGCTTGCTTGATAAGATCTAGAGGCTCATTGTTGCCGTCTTTGACGAATGGAGCATAGCCGCCTTCGTCACCAACTGTTGTAGCGTAGCCTTTGTCTTTGAGGATTTTCTTTAGAGTATGGAATACTTCTGCGCCCATGCGAACAGCTTCGTCGATCTTGGTTGCGCTAAGTGGCATGATCATGTATTCCTGGAAATCCGTAGACCAGTCTGCGTGTGCGCCGCCGTTCATGACATTCATCATTGGCATCGGTAGGCACATTTCGTTCTGGGTGCCAGCGATTTCTGCGACATATTCATAGAAACGCATTTCTTTGGCATGAGCGACTGCCTTTGCGGTAGCTAGGGAAACGGCTAGGATTGCGTTTGCGCCAAGGTTGGACTTGTTTTCGGTGCCATCAAGGTCGAGCATGAGCTGATCGATTTTGCGCTGATCGCTTGCGTCGTTACCGATAAGGACATCGGCGATTTTGTTGTTTACGTTCCAGACGGCTTTTAGAACACCTTTGCCATCGAAGCGGTCTTTGTCGCCATCGCGAAGTTCAAGGGCTTCGCCTGCGCCAGTTGATGCACCGGATGGTACAGCTGCGCGACCAGAGTGTCCACCTTCAAGAATAACGTCGGCTTCGACTGTTGGGTTGCCGCGAGAATCGATAATCTGGCGAGCTTTGATATATTTGATATTTAGTTTATCTTTTTGCATGAATATTTATGCCTTTCTCCACATTAAACATAAAATGCTGAGTATATTTTAGCACGAGCGATAATCAATTGTTTAGGGTATTTGGGTGTGGTTTGGGATAAAAAGTGCCTGTTCCAAAAAAGCATAAGCTGTGTTATATTTTTATTAAAATTAATCATAATGCTAATGGAGGGCATACATTAACTATGGCTACAAAAACCGCCAAAAAAGCTACTAGCACGAAGCGAGCTACTAGTAGCGCAGCTAGAAAAACTACTTCTAGCGCAAGCAAACTAAGCGCAAAGGATCTTCTTCTTGTAAAGAAGTCTGAGCGTCATTATGTAATCTTCTATGTCATTTTCGCTCTTGCAACTCTTATCTTTGCTGGTTTGACAGTTTATCTCTTTGTTCGCGCAAGTGATCTTGAGACAAAGTATGAAGAATTGACTAGCTGTCTAACTTCCGACAAGAACTGCTCGGTTTATGTCAAGAAGGCAGATGATACCGACAAGACTGAATACTACACAGATGATACTGTTGTAGATAACGCAGAAGAGGCTGCTCGCTAATAATTAATTATGGAAAATACTAATCCAGCTGCGCCAGCCGGCGCAGCATCAGCACCAGCTCCAGCTGCACCTGCTGCTCCAGTAGCTAATCCTACTCCAGCTACAGCACCTGCAACTCCAGTAATGGGTCAGGCTCCAGTAGTTCCAAAGAAGAAGAGCAAGGCTGGTCTAATCATTACCTTGATTATTATATTCTTGCTACTTGCTGGCGCTGCCGTTGCAGCAATCATCTTCTATAACATCCATGAGTCTGCAGAAAATGCAATCAGCGATGGCTTTACGAAGCTTCTAACCGCTGATCAGCAAAAGATTTCTGGTACTTTGACGACAAAGAGCGACGAAAGCACTGTTAAGCTAGAATATACCGTTACTCAAAAAGACGGCGCATTCAGCGGTACAGGCAAGATTAACGTAGAGGCCGACGGTACTACGATCAAGGCTGGTGTTGATGTTGCTGCTGATAGCGATGGTAATGTTTACTTCCGCCTAGCAGACAAGGGTAATATCGAAGATGTTCTTGGCGGTCTTATTGGCGGCTTGAGCTACTCGATGGATAGCGATACTGCCGATATGGTTAGTGGTGTTCTTGGTACTGTTATCGACGAACTCGATGGTAACTGGTACAAGATTCCAGCTGATATGAAGATGGGTAGCTCAAAGAATCCAATGAGCTGTCTCGTTGAAAAGAGCAAGGACCTTAAGAGCGAAGAAACTACAAAGGCTGTCAAAGAAGCTTTCAAGGAACATCCATTCATGAAGGCTAAGGATGGTGCAGAAGTAAAGAGCAAAGATGGCTACAAGCTTTACACTATCGAAGTTGATAACGATGAGTACAAAGAGTTCTCCAAGGCTCTCGAAAAGATCGATGCTTACAAAGAGCTTAGCGAATGTGCTTCTTCTTCAAGCGTTAAGTCTACAAGTCTATATGAAGATTATCTAGACGAAGAATACGACTACGATTTCGATGATGACAGCGATGATGATATTGCTGTATCTCCAAAGAACGAAAAAGAGTTCAAGGGTGACATTCAGCTTGGTATTACTGGTTGGACCCACGAACTAAAGTATGTCAACCTAACTTCTAAGGAAGACGATACTGAAACTTCTATCGAAGCTAACATCGAATACAGCGTAGATAAGGTTGATATTCCTAGCGACGCTAAGGAAATCAAGGAGCTTGTAAAGACCTTGAAGGCAAGCATTGCTAGCTACTATGTAAAGGTTATGTCTGCTCAGTACTGTACTGAATCTATGCAGTACATGGGTAAGGGTAGCAAAGAAGCTTGTGAATCCTATGTAAAGGATGCAATCGAAGAACAGTTCGGTGGTGATGACGAAGATATCGATATCGAAGATCTTATCGAAACCTTCTCAGTTCAGAACACCAGCGGCTCTGAAGCTACTTCACTAATGGGACATCTTGGCGGAATTCGCTAAATAAGCTATAAAATTCACCTCACTCATTGGGGTGAATTTTTGTTGGTTTCAGAATGGTATAATAAAGTTAATGAGCTCAAGTTTAAAAATCACAGATAAACTTAAAGCAAAACTTAAACAACTCCCGGCTGAGCCTGGAGTGTATTTTCATAAAAATCGCGAAGGCGAAGTGATTTATGTTGGTAAGGCGGCAGTTTTAAAGAATCGCGTACGTCAATATTTTCAGTCGCCCGAAAGAAAAGATGCAAAAACGCGCGCTTTGGTGGCGGAAATTGATGATACGGATTGGATTGTTGTTGATACGGAAATGGATGCGTTGTTTCTTGAATCCGAGATGATTAAGCGTTATATGCCGAAGTGGAATATATTGCTTCGTGACGATAAATCCGTAAGCTATGTGCGCATTAACATGAAGGACAAAGTGCCATATGTTTCGATGACGAGAAATCCGGATGATGATGGCGCGGAATATTTTGGTCCATATTATGGCAAGACGGCGATTACTAGGGCACTCAGGATTTTGCGAAGAATTTTCCCATATTACATTCGTCCATACACCGGCAAGAAGACGCTTGATACGGATTTGGGTCTTGCGCCTGGCGTAGAGGCTGGAAAGATGACCGAGACAGAGTACAAGCACGAGCTTCGTCATATGATTTCTTATCTCAAGGGAAACAGGAAGAAGCTTTCGCGCGAGATTGAAAAGTTGATGTACGAGGCGTCTGCAAAGGGCGATTACGAGAAGGCTGCAGAGTATAGGAATCAGCTGTTTGGTTTGAAGGGAATTGGTACAAAGATTGTCTTTTCTGATAAGGAGTTGCTTGATATTTCTAGCGATAAGGCTTTGTCTGAGCTGCAGGAAGTTTTGAATCTCGAAAAACCGCCAGTACGTATCGAGGGTTATGATATTAGTCATCAATCTGGTACGAATGTAGTGGGCTCGATGGTTTGCTTTATCAATGGTGCGGCAGACAGGACGAAGTATCGTCGTTTTAAACTGCGTAAGCAGCAGAATAACGATACGGCAAGTATGTTCGAGGTGATTTCTAGGCGTCTGAATCATTTGGAAGATTGGGGTAGGCCGGATTTAATTGTGCTCGATGGCTCAGTGGGGCAAGTGTCTGCCGTGCGTGAGATTCTAGAGAAAGCAGGCATTCCTGTGATTGGTAGAGATAAGAGCGGTGATCATAGCAAAAATGCTAGGGTAAGGATTGTGATTCCTGAAGATGGCGGGGATTATAGGATGGAAGAATTGATGCCTGATGGACATATAGCGAAGCTGATTGCGCGTATCGACGAAGAGAGTCATCGCTTCGCGGTTCAGTACCATACTTTATTAAAACGAAAGAATGCGATAAAATAACTTTTATGGTTAAAAAGCAATTTCTTGGCTTTATCTTCAAGTGGTTGATTTCTAGTATTGCAATGTATGTCTGTATTAATCTTTTTGGTAAGGTTAATGATGGTGGACGATTTATTGCTTCTTCCTGGTGGTTTTATGCGCTAGCGGGCTTAGTTTATGCGCTCGTGAATACGATTTTGAAACCGCTTGTAACGCTATTTGCTTTGCCGGTTTTGATTATTACTCTTGGTCTATTTACGATTATTATTAACATGCTCATGGTGGCGGTTACGATTTGGATTATGCCTGATGTCGGTATGGGTTTCTGGGGCGTATTCTTTAGCTGTATTGTGATCTCGCTTATCAACTTCCTTGTCAATTTAGCGGTACCTAGTGTAAAATAGTCTTATGAATATAGGTGTGTTTTGTACAGTAACGACTTTTGTCTCTGCAATTCTATTAATCTTATTAATTTTGCTTCAGCAGCGTGGCGCTTCACTTGGTGCCGGTCTTAACGGCTCTGGTGAGCTTTATACTGAGCGTCGTGGTCTCGAAAAGACGATGTTTAACGTAACTGTCGTCATTGCAGTAATTTTCTGTGTTTCGATTCTATCAATGATAATTTTCGGATAAATGAAAAAATTCAACAAAAAGAGTGGGCAAACAAAAAAGGCAGAATCTGAAGAGAAGCCTAAAAAATCCGTCTTACTTTCTGTGCGCGAGGCAAACGAGCGCGCTAATCAGCATTTTGAGCGCCTTTTTGTAAAAAGGTGGAAGAATCTCCGCTCAGTGCGTTTATGGATTTTGGAATGGGGTCTACTTAGCCTAGTAGTCTTTTTGCTAGCAATTGTTCAGCTCTACTGGTATGACGATGCTTATAAATCTACGACTTATGTAAACGGCGGCGACTATAGTGAAGCTACACTTGGTGAAGTGAAGTCTATGAATCCGCTTTATGCGGCTTCAAGTAGTGAGAAAACGCTCGCAAAGCTTCTTTTTGCGAACTTGATGTCTCCTGATACGACTGGTCATATGAAGGGCGAGT
>JAUMYE010000068.1 GCA_030528815.1 Candidatus Saccharimonadota bacterium
AGAATTCATATTCTATAGATTGACATATATACCTTTTTGATGCATAATATCATCTATCGTTTTATACGATAGTTCTTCGAAAAGGAGGTGTAAATATGGGAAAAGTCATTTTCGGCATTAGTCTCGTACTTGCTGCAGCCGCTGGCGTAATGCTTTATTGCGTATGCAAAGGCGGAGACAAGGAAGACGACATTGATTTCGACTTTACTCCGAGTAACCCCGAAAAGGGCGAAAACGATTTCGATATCGATGTTGACGTACCTGAGGAAAGCGGCGAGAAAAACACTGCAGAAACAGAAGAAGAGGAGTCTTGAGTTTTATAAGCTCCCCACATAATTCATTTTCGAAAACACCGTCCTATTATTGTTACCCCACGCTTCTCCGTGGGGATTTTTTTGTAAAATTTCTCAAATCTCTAGAGTTTTGATTAGTTATCATATAAAATCTGTCTAAAGGGTGAGTACATTACACAGAAGGGGTGATATGAATGAGCAAAAACAAGAAAGCCAACGGCGAAGCTTTAACTCTCGACCAGAGAGCAAAGGTATTCTGCCAGATTTTCAACACTTTGCTTGAGTCAAATACCGTAAACCGCATGGGATTTCTTGCACTTGGATACGTCTCTAACTCAGACAACATCCAGGAATTTTCCGCTTCGGAACGCTGCGAGTCCGATAGCGAGCACATGATCAGCTTTGTATGGGCTACATGGCTCATGGGAGCGCTCTTCAAAGACGAACTCCCTGGATTCAAGCCCGGAAAGGTTAAATATATCGGGGCATTACACGATGGCGCCGAATACCTGATTGGCGGCGACATTCCCGACGATGGCAACCGCAACAACGAGCTGAAGGACGAGCGCGAGCTCGAAGCCATGAAGCTCCTCGTTAAAGACTTGCCCAAGAAAGCTCGCAAGAAGGCCATCAAAGCCTTCGCAGACTTCCAGAAGAAAGACAGCTACGCTTACGTTATCGACAAAATGCTGTTTCCTCTCGTTCAGCTCTGGCGAATCAAGCAGGGTTGGCCTGAAGGCAGCATGAAGACAAAGGAAAAATTCGGTATCCTCACGGGTACCGACGCTGATTTTATGGAGATCACCGGATCAGATGAACCGGTTATCGTCACAACCGCTCACACACTGTCCATCACTAAAGGAAAGCCTGGATACGATGTTGCATGCGCAATTATCAAGGCTCAGTTCACTGAGGCTGAAAAGGAAATTCCCGATTCGCTGATGGACTTGTTCTAAACCTCACCCTATACTTTAAAGCCCTCTCTTAGGAGAGGGCTATTTTTATACTACGGTTGGATTTATATCAGTTTTTGGCGCTTCGGTATTTTGCGGCTCGGCAGTTAACGGCGCAGCATTAATTGGAGTAATAGTAGCAAGCGAAGCGCTTGTTGTATTCGCAGGAGTCGTTTCTATCGGAGTCGCACTAAGTACAGGTGGCAAATCTACAGGTTTTGCTACTACCGGAACAGGACTGACAGCAGGCGTATTTACGGTTGGAACCGCACCGTAAGTAACCACTGTGCTCTGTACAAAATTAACTTCTTCTAGAATATTTTTACCGTAGAAATCTGTTTTAATCTGAGAGGTCCTATTAATTAGAACTAGCGCAATCGAAATCGCAAAGATAAAGCTAAGAATAAACAATGCGATGTATAATACCGAGTTAGCACTATTACCAAGATAGCCAGAAGCCGTAGACATCATCAAAGCCCAGTCATAAATCGTATGCACGAGCATTGGCATCACAAGCGCAAGAACTACATTGCCAGAATATCCTACAGACTTCTTAATTTTTGCCTCTTTTGCTTTGCCTATGAAGTAACCCATAATCACGCCGAACATGGCATGACCAGGAATAGAGAATATTGCACGTCCAATCACGGTCGTAAGAACACCGCCGCTTACGGTACTACTCATGACGTAAAGGAAGTTTTCAACAAAAGCAAAGCCAAGCGAACTATACACACAGTAAACTATGGCATCGTAACGACAGTCAAACTCAACATTCTTCATCGCAAGCAGCATCACACCAGAAAGCTTCATACCTTCTTCAATCAACGCAATACCAAGAAATACGTTCGTGAACATCTGGCCAGGATTAGTAACGCCATCAACTGGAACAAAATAGTCCATAAACATTTCAAGAAAAAGTACAGATACAGAGCTCAAACATCCATAGATAAAAATCTTCCTAAGAAGCGAGCGTGGCTCTTTTTCTAGATCCTTTTTGTTTACATAATACAAGACACCAAGCACAGGAAGAGCTGCAAGTAACACGATAATGTATATCATACTAATATTATACATTAGCATAATGCCCAAAATGGTATAATTAACTCATGTTTAAGGCCCTAAAAACGGATTTCTTAAATCTGCCAAAAGCGGACCGTAATTGGCTCACGATCTGGAGCCTTATTTATATTACCTTCCTGACTATCGACGCAGTTTACATGAATTTTTGGGGCAGCTCGGTTCTAAAATATATCGGCATTTTTCTTTGCATCATCTATGCTTACCAAAAATCCAGCAACGACACCCCGCTAATCCTAGCCTTATTCTTTACCTTCCTAGCCGACACTATCCTTGTCTGGACAAAATGGGAAGTCTTTGGCGTCTTTTGTTTCTGCTTCGCACAGTTCATGCATCTAATCCGTCATGGTTTAACTCAGCCAAAGAACATCGGCATCTTTACTTTACTCGTTGCCGTATTCTTTATTTACGCCACAACTCAAAACATTCCAGCCATCTACGCAATAACCGCAGTTTATGCCGTCATGCTCGTAACGAACGTAGTTTTGTCCATCAATCGATACAATAAAAACAAAAAAGATATTCATGCAAGATATGGCATGTATGGCTTCTTGGCATTCATAGCTTGCGACATCTGCGTCGGCACCAGACACCTAATTCTAGATGGCGCATTACCGGCTACAGCACTCCCGCTCATCGCGTATTTGGTCTGGGTTTTCTACTATCCATCACAAGTTTTGATCGCCAACAGTTCGAGCAAAACTCAAACAGATACAAAATTGCAAAAAGCCAAAGATTAAGGTAAACTCAGATATATATGAATGGGAAGTCTAAGCCATACGCAATCCTAGTTTTCGGTGCTCCAATGAGCGGCAAGACAACTTTCGCAGAAAAATTTAGCGAACGTTTTAATGCGCCATACCTAAATCTATCCGAGCTTCACGAACAATACCGCGTTAGTAGAAAAGTCGCACTTATTTTGATTACTCAAATTACAAAATGTAAACAAACTCTTATTATCGAGGGTGCTATCGATAGCGAACGTCAGCGCAACGAAGTTCGCGATCTTCTTACCAAAGCTGGATATATCCCAGTACTCGTATGGGTTCAGACCGACCTTAATGCCATCAAGCAACGCATGCGCCATAAATACAGCCGCGCATCCGAAGCTAAGGCTGTCCTTGAAGAATCTTATCGCAAGATTGAAGCTCCAGCAGACTACGAAGATCCTATCGTTATCTCTGGCAAACATATGTTCCAGACACAATGCCGCAACATCTTGACCGGCATCTCTGACCGCAGAAAAGCAAAGCACTAATCATGATTCTTATTGATAAAGAATTTGGCGAAGTCATCGTGCGCAAAAACGCATTCTCGACAGGCGCCAGATTTAGCGTGTCTACATCAGGCAGACTATCTATTTCTATCCCGAGCTGCAGAAGCGAGCGCTACGCCAAGAAAGCGCTAGAATCTTGCCGTGAACAAATCCGAGAAAAACTACACGTCAAAGATCCAGCAACTCAACGCGCTCGTGACACGCAAAAGAAAATCCTACAGAAAAAGGCAAAGGAGTACCTACCATACCGCCTAGATTTTTGGGCAAAAAAGTTTGGTTATAGTTATTCCGGCATTCGATTATCTCATGCCAACACTCGATGGGGGAGCCGCTCCAGCTCGGGTACAATATCTTTAAACATTGGTCTCATGAAACTTCCTGAACCACTCCGAGATTATGTCATCATTCACGAACTAGCTCACATTAACCATATGGATCATTCTAGTGCATTCTGGCACGAAGTTGGCGAGCATGACCCCAACTATATACGCCACGAAAAAGCCCTCAAGATGTTTAGCCCTGGTGTTTAGCAAAAATTCAAATATGTTACAATAAAATTATGAATACAATCTCGGAATTGGTGGGTCCGATTTATCAGAATCTACTCGCACTTTTTGCGAAGTACGATATTTCTCTTAATCTAGACATCCAAGATCCATCACTTAGCTTTGACGATTTATCTCAAGTCCGAGACTTTTTGCGCGAACAACTTTCCCGCGCCATCCGCAATTGTGAACCGGGCGATTCAATTACGATTTCCGAACAACACAACGACAAGCAAGTTCGCTTTACCGTCAGAGATAGTGGCCGCAGTCTAACTAGAGACGAGCAAGAAGAACTACGCGCCAAAGATTACGAAGTCCGCGCCAGGTATGGCTACGACAATATCGTAACGATTAAATTTGATATCGTTTAAGCAGTCTCCTGCGAGACAAAACAATAATCCCCAAACCCGCAGCGATGATTAGTAGCGGAAAGAATAATCCGCTCGAAATAAGATCCATATCTACAAAACCAAAGCCTACGCAATAAAATCTGCGATACTTTTTCATTTTCCTTACATCGAGTCTAATCATTGTTTTATTTCCTTTCTTTTTGCTGCTTTTAAGATTTGCATGCCAATATATAAAAAATATTTTTCAAACGCAAACACAAGCAAAATGAGTTTAATAAAACAAAAATCACCCTTGCAACGATACAAGTTCAGTGCTTTAATTAGGAAATCTCAAGAAATTAACTCCATGTCTCTG
>JAUMYE010000069.1 GCA_030528815.1 Candidatus Saccharimonadota bacterium
ACTTAGCGAAGACGACCATGTTGGCGTTTTCTAGTGTGAAGCGGTCAAAGATAACGAGACCATTGTTGTGCATGTTAACGCCATAAAGAATACCGTTTTCCTGAGTAAGGTCGGCAGACGTGAATGGGAATGTTGTCGAGATAGCGCCAGTGTTCATGTTGCGGCGAATCTGGAGCTGATCGGTACATTGTGGCATGGTAGAATTCATGCCCTGCTCTTGCTGTGAAGTAGCAACTTTAGAGAAGACCATTTGCTGACCAAGAATGTTTTCGATCTTGTGCTGAACAAATTGTAGTTCGTCTAGAGAATCTGCGTAAAGTGTAAAATAAAGGCCGAAACGGAAGAACTTTTCGGAACCGGTCTGGAGACCATCGCGCAAAGCTTCAGCATCCTGGAGGGCGTGCTCTAGCTCTGGATCGCGAACTTTACCCTTTTCTGCGTTGAGGTTTAGGCTTGCTTCAAGCTGAGTAACCTTTTTGGTAAGGTTTTTCATGACGACTGTACTATCTGTTGGATAGATGTACATGGAGATATCTAGAACTTCGTCAATATTGATGATTGAGCTAAGCCAACCAGTAATAAGGCTACGTGGGTAGCCATAGACATAAAGTGTGCGGCCGTATTTCTGACCAAGGCGGTAATAATCTCCATGGAACTCCAATGAAGCTGGTGCAATAAAATCTCGGAGGGTTCTTGTACCAACCTCAAACGCGTTCTGGATCTCAATTTCTTCTTGTAGTTTTGATTGTGAAGCGATGTCTGCTGCGCTTAGATTTTGCTTTTTTGCCATGATTATTCTCCTTGAGCCTTTCTGATTTCGGCGATCTCTTCTGGGGTTGCCTTCTTTACATAAAGACCAGATAGCTTATTGAAGTCACCGAGTGGTTGACGGATTGCATCGTCTGGGTTGTTGAAGCTATAGAAGAGCTGACCAAGTTCACTTGTGTTAAGGCGAACAGCATGAATACCGATGCTATATAGACCCTGGATTACAGAATCGCAGCGGTTGTTAATTTCGGTAATAGCTTTATCGTAGATGTCACGGTTAATGCGAGAAACGGTTGTGCCCTGGTTCTTGGACATTGCCTTCATGAAGTTCTTGGTCTCAGTAAGTTCCCTCTCTGCTTCTTTGGAGCTGTAATATGGAACAATGACAAAGAAAGATTTGTCCATAATGTTTGCTTCCTGAGAAAGTTCGTCAATAAAGTCGATGTAATCGTCCATGAGGCGGCCGAGGAGCATATTGTCTTCGTTACGTCGGAGATTTTCGAGCTTATCGATGTAAGGACGAATATCGATACGCTGAGAACGGATAAGGATTTGAATCGTAAAGTTGATGGAGTTTAGGAAGTCCTGATAAGACATCTCTACACCTTCGCGCTCATTGTTTGCCATGAGGTCGAAGTTGATAGATTTACAAGCGATAACTGCACGGAAAGAACCGTCCTTCATGATAACCATGGAGTCGCGAAGCTCGGAGAATTGTAGTGAGCCTTGAGTAGAACTTGGGTTTTGCTTTACCTGCTTTGGCTGTTGCTGTTGCTGTGGCTGGTTTGGTGCGCTAGAAATAGCTTGGCCTTGCTGCGGGGCTTGGTTTGGAAAAGCTTGGCTCTGCTGTGGCATGGCAGTAGGCATTTGTTGTGGCATTTGCTGAGGCATAGCTTGCGCTTGTGGAGCGCTAAAGTTTTGTGGTCCTTGGTTTTGCATTTATCTATAACTCCTTAATGTAACGAAATGTATACTTCCCCATCACTACTGTTGTTTTGCTTTTGCGAAATGCGGTTAGCTTCTTTCGCAATAGTCTCAACGGAAAGATTTTCATTGTTGGCGAGATTCACCATGTCTGGAGAACTGGTCTGGGCTGGTGCTGGATTCTGCTGCTCTGCTGATAAGCCTAGCTGTGCTGGAGCTGGAGCGGCAGGAATATTGACTGGGTTAAATTTCTCTTGCTGAGTTTCGTAATAGTCTGGTGCGCTTGGAAGCTGTGGAACTTTGGAGAAAGTCGTGCTTGGCAAAACTGGCTCTTTTTCCTGAGCTGGTTCGGCAGTAGCTGGGCCAAAGCTTGCAACGGATGGCTGAGCTGGCGCGCTATGAGAAATAGAAGCGTTTTGTGCTTTTAGGTTATGAGAGTTATCGATAGCATTGCGCATTTGCTCTACCAGAGCTTGGTGGCGCGAAGCGTTGTTATTATCCAAAGTATTGTTTAGGTTTGTGCTTTTGTCTGCATCATAAATATCTACGATGCTATCTGCTTCGGCATAAATTTCGTCATTGAATGGCAAATTTGGGTTGTTGCCCTTGATAGCATAACCTTCGGTATCGACGATATCTGCAAGGAAAGATAGACGGCGCATGGCTTCTGCCTGAGAGAAACCTTTGGTGCGATCTTCTTCGACTTTCTTAGGCGCAGCAATCTCGATAGTGGTTTCGGACTGCCCTGGCATCCAGATGCGTTTGTTGTTCTTGAAAAGGAAAGAAATTTTGGCAGCAAGATAGGTTTCCATTGGCTGATCTTTCTTGATTGGAAGTGCCAAAACAAGCAAAAAGATTATTGGTGGAATGACAATTACGATAAGACCAATAAATATCTGGGCTAATAAATAACCCACTCCAATTAATGCGGCGACGACAATAAGATAGATAAACTGACGTATATTAAAAGGACCCAAAATCTTATCATCGGTTTCGACGTCTTGTGGAACCGTATGCACAGCCATATATGTCTATATTTTAACATAATCCACTATATTTTTACAGTATGAGCGTTTTGTGAAAAGGCGCAAAAAGCAACAAAAAATCCCTCTGTTATAGAGGGATTTTTGAATGCAATTTAATTGTCTGGACTGAGTACGCCGACAAGCTTTGCGACAGTTGGGTTCATGCCACTTCTCATCGAGCTGTTCGAGCGAGACTGTAGTTCCTCGATTGCATGGTTCTTTGTGAGTAATTCGATAAGGGTCGTACTCATAGCCTCGTGGCGTAGGACGCCTTTATCGTCGCGATAAGTAATATCGTGTACTCTACCATCGACAGCAGCAAGCATGCGGCTGAGCGTTAGAATTGCAGTAGACTTTGATGTAGAGAGCTGTTTTGCGCTCATACCACCAACGATTTCCGAAACGTATTCGTAAGCAGCTTGCTTATTCTCTGCTGTCTTGAAGTAATCATTCTGACGTGCCGCGAGAGCCTGAATAGATGCAGCGTCTGCGCCATCTTCGATCTTGCCCATCTCGAAACCGTTTGTAACGAGACGGAGAGCGTTATTGAGAAGTTCACCATCCATTTCGCCGGACGAGATACTACTGCGAATATCCTTTGTATCAAAGAAGAAGTCGCTGTTCTTAAGAACACCACTTTGTTTGTATTTGAGGAGCTGTTTGAAGACGGTACGGTCTTGAGTTTTGACGAGACCTTTATTCTTTTCGTCCTTGACGAGACCTGCGCGACTTACTTTCGCGTATTGTGTTGTATCGAGGTCGCCAGCAAGCTTTTTATCTTGGATAAAGTCTTCAAAGCTGATATAGCCTTCGATTTCGATACCCTGATCGTGCATGGAACGACGGATGTTGTTAGCTTTCGACCAGAGAGCGACTGGCTCATTTTCAGATTTGAGGCTCATGACGCTATCTACAAGGTGTTTCTGAGCAGTCATAAGCTTGAGGTCCTGAGGGTTGCTGAGGTCGCCACTATCCTTGATGTTGCCGCTGTAGTTGCGCAAGATTTCCATGATATCGCCATGGTCACCACGTCTTGAGATTTCTGGTAAAGCAGCATCGAAGATTGTGTAGTCGATGTTGGCAACGTTTGCTCTGTACTGTTCGAGTTCGGCTGCAGTGAGGTTGCGTGCGGTTGAACCTTCGCCCTGGCGGCCAAGAGTCTTCTCTACTTCGTCGATAATACCGCGACCAGCGCGAGTTTCTGCGAAGCGATCAGCGTGGCGTTTAACAGAGTCGGAGTCAACCTTGCGGCGGTCAGCAATAGCGTCGGAAATTAGGATACTACGAGCATGTTCGAAGCCTGCAGCATCGCTTGGATGAATACCAAAGCTTTCTGCGACCATGTTGCGAATGCGTAGAGATTCGTTGCTGAGGTTGCCTGCTGCGTCGCCTTGATCTTCAAGACTTTCGCGAATTCTAGTAGCAGCGCCAGAAGCGTTCCTGTGCGCGACATCATTGCGGTGAGCCTGAGCAATAGCCTTTCTAGTAACGTCTTCCTGGAGATGGGCGTTAACTTGACGGACAATATTGCGATAACCTGCAGTAACTTCATTCTCAGCAAGGCCACTATCCATCTTGGTATCAAATTCCATTCTTTCGTTGGCATTGTTGAGCTTGTTTTCTTGCATGATGTAATACGTAGCGGCACGGCGGTTGTAGCGACCGTTGCGGTTGCGTGCATTACGATAGTAACTTGCTTCACCGCTCTCTTTTGCAGTGCGTTCATGTAGTGCGGTATCAACAGTAAGCTCGTTGCGGCGGCGTTCGAGGTATTGAGCTAGACGGTTGTGTGGCATACCAGCGCCACGTCCAAGGCCTGAGCGTTGGCGTCCGAGAGTATTTCTGCGCCTTGCTTCGGCAAAACGACCGAAGGAGGCAGTAGCTGGCTTGGTTGTCTTGTTGATGATGTCGCTGATCTTGCCAAGGATAGTACCAGACATACGCATGAGCGAGATAGAAGAAAATAGAGGTAGAATCTGGATTGCAAAACCAAGCACGAGCTGAAGTTCGTATCTTTCATCGTTGACG
>JAUMYE010000070.1 GCA_030528815.1 Candidatus Saccharimonadota bacterium
AAGAAACCGGTCTTTTGGCCATTTTCAAAATCTACAAGATATTTAATGCCGTTTTCAATAATCTGAATCTCAGTGCTTTCTGGCTGAGTTTGACCTTCGCCAAGATACCAGCCCTTACCCTGCTCCATACCTTCCAAATCTCGGATAGCAACGTCGTTACGCTCAAAAATATGATATTCGTCTCTAGATTCGGTGCCTTCATGAAGCACCTTCAAGATAGCGTTATAGATATCCGTTTTTCTTTTCTCGATACCAAGAGACAAAACCTGAGAAACCAAAACCGTTCCGTATTGATCGAGCGTCAAGCCAGAGAAGCCATCCGATTCACCATGAATCAAGCGACGGCAGTTATTATTCTCATCAAGAGGCAAAACCGTTTCGCGATAAGCAAAAGCGTAGCGGACACGGCGTTCCCAAAAAGCTTCATCAAATACGTCATTGGCGTTGCGAGAAATAATACGAACACGAATCTTGGAATTATCATTCACAAAACCAGAGCCAATATATGCGCCTTTCTCAGCAAAAACATCTACGATATCGCCATTCTCATACTTACCCTCGGCCTGAACGATTTCGTTATCGTAAACCCAAGGATGTTGAGTATTTTTCTGGCGCTCGTAAGCACGCTTCGAGATTATTACTTTTGGATAGTTTCGGTTAGTTTTCATCTTATTTCTCGAGGAAGTTCTGAACCTTTTTATTTGCCATCAAAACGCCACCAATAATTGCGCCGATTGTTGCAACTAGCATATCTAGCATCGTGTCATCCACGCCAGTAGTAACAAGCTGCTGCATATGCTGACCGAGACATTTGTCACAGAAGAATTCGAAAAATTCCCAAGCCACAGCAACAGAGATCGAGAAGAAGATCATAAACATACCTCTGAAGACAGCTGGAGTTTTCTCGGCTTTAAAATAACGAAGCATATAGAAGCCAATCAAAGCTGTACCAGCCCCAGAGAGCGTATGAACCGCCTTGTCATAGAGAGGAACAGTCTTATACAAATCCGCACTAATACCGAGGCTCAGAGCAAGAATAAGGAAGATATAATACATAAGCTCGACGCGATAGGAGATTTTAATACGGAAGAGCTTACTAAAAATCTCTGGTAAGAAAGGCAAGATTACGCCTGCAATTACGCCGCCCCACTTCGAATAGTTTGGATCAAAAATGCAGCGAAACAAGAAAACAATCGCTATAACTATGATAGAAATCTTAAAGGTTAATAAAACTATTTTACGTGTTTTATTCATATTGTTATGATACTTATTTATTCGTTAGAATGGCAAGCGTGCCCGCTATCTTTAAATCAAAATTTGGATTTGCGTCGAGGAATTCATTTACGGCTTTTGCACTGCCCGGCAAAGCAGCGTTGCGGTAATCATGAACAGCAACAATCGCACCCAGAGCAAGCTTTGGCAAGATTAGCTCGAACGAGGTTTTGATCGAATCGTAATAATCACCATCAAGAAGCGCAAAAGAAATCTGGCTTGGCAAATCCGAATCAGGACCAAGCTCGTTAAACCAAGCCTTCTTGATAACCGGCTCGGGTAGTTTATACTTTTTAAACTTATGACTTACAGAATCAATACTGGCTTTTAGTTCGCCCGGCTTAAATGCCCAGCCATCGCCAGATTTATCTTCGGCACTTTTTTCTGGAAGACCTTCGAAAGAATCATAAAGCCAGAGCCATTTTTCTGGCCAGTTCTTCATCTGTTCAGCAAGGCGAACCGAAGTATCGCCGGTATAGCAACCAAATTCCACGACATCGCCTGGAATGCTTTCAGTTTCGGCTAGCGCCTCTAGTACGAAGGCAAGCTCGCGCTCAGATATCTGTAAGTCTTTTGCCATTATTAGTCCAAAAACTCGATTTCTTTTAGAAGCTTTGCGAAGTTTTCGTGAAGAGTTTTAACATCGCCGGAGTTGTCTAGATAGTAATCAGCAATGGCGATTGGGCCACCCTTCTCAAGATTCTCAATTTCAGAGCGGTCGCGTTCTGCGGCAGCCTTTGCATCGAATGGACGATCCGGGCGCTCAGCAAGACGCTTGCGGCGAATAGCTTTTGGCACAACAACAGCAATAACGGTCATCTCGGTTGGCCATTCCTTGCGAAGAATATTGTATTCGGTCCAGCTATATACGCCGTCAAGGATAATACGTTTCTGACCAGCAGCAATCAAATCTTTTGCTTCCTTGATTGCGCGCTTTACGACAAAATCCTTGCCTTCCTTGGCGCGGATTTCTTCACGGAATTTCTTTTCGCTTTCACCATCTTCGCTGCGCTCAACACCAGCTTCAGCCATAGCTTTATAAATAATGCCACCAAAGTATACTTTTGGGATACCACGTTCTGTCAAATAATCGATGGCTGTAGACTTACCGCTACCGCACATACCAACAATCGCTAAAATCTTTACATTTGAGTCGTTTTCTTTATTTGACATATTTCTCCTTTATTATTTAATTTATATCTGTTTCTGGCTAAAATGTCAATCCGTCTACCCCTTATACGGAATCGCTTAAGCTTGCAAAAGGCGCGAAAAATTCTTAGACTATAGATGTTTGTGCCCTTCATAGGGCGAAGTTCTTTATCCTTGGACTGGAGGTGGGAATTATGAAAAGTCCAAAATACATCAAAGTCCGCATGAAGTTCGATGGTCCGTTATGCCAACGCGCGTTCTTGGAAGCTTCCAGGAACCTGAGACACAACTATGGGGTGTTCATAAACACCACCTTCGATTGCGTCTATACTTCCGCGGATACAATCTCAGCCACAGCAACATACTACAATCCTGGCAGAAAACTCAAGAACGCTCTAACTTGGTATTGGCTTAGACCAAAGAAACTACTCCGAGTAAGAGTTCATACGGATTGCAGCGTAGAGCTTTGCTGATTATTCTCCAAAGAAGCTCATTCCAAAGTAAAAACACGAAAACAGATACCAAGATCAACACGAAAACCAAAATCAAGACAGAAACGGAAACAAAAAGAATGCCTCGCAAGGATTTGCGGGGCTCTTTTTATGTTTTAGATTATTTGTAGGATTCTATTCCAAAGCTCGTCAACAAGGGCTTTATTAATATTGCCAACCACAGACAAGCCGGAAGCGCCAGATTCAATAAACTCACGGACGAGGCTCACAATAGCGCTCTTATCTATCGAGTCGATAGCTTTTGGAAGGTCATCAAGTGGCTCGTATTTATCCCTGAGCGCATAGCCCTGGAGATAGCTATTAGAAATCTGATCGGCGGTCTGAGCAAGCATTTGCAAACGACCAAAGGCATAGGTTTTTGCCTGATTAATGTCTGCTTCAGAGATATCTCCGTTCATGACACGCGTAAGCTCAATAACGATAAGATCGAAGAGTTCCGAGGCATTTTCGGCATTTACTTCGCCATCAAAGTCCCAGTTACTTGCGAGACTATCACAGCCAACTTCTGAGCCCATACCATAAACAATGCCGCGACTTCTGGCAGTACCAAAGATTTTGCTACTCATTGTACCGTTTAGGATATGATTCAAGATTGCCATCGCCTGATATTCTCGCTGCGACAAATCTCGGTTAATCACAAAGCTAAAACCAAAGCTTAGATTGCTTGCGTCCTTGCGACGGATTAGGATTGGCTTCGTGCAATGGTAATCTGTTTTTGGAATCTCAAGATGTTCACCCTTTGCGAGATGCCAGCCTTCGAGCATATCTACAATCTTGTCTTTGCGGCCTTCAAGACCACCACAGACAATAAAGCGCATATTTTCTGCAGTATGAGTGCGGTCATGATGCTCCTGGACATCTTCCAGCGTAATATTGCGAAGAGTTTTGATGCGTTCACTATAAGTTAGAGCCTTTTCGCCAAGCTCTTGCTGAAGCTTCGGCCAAATGAGGCGGCAGTAATCGTTCTGGTAGCCAGTTAGCTCCGAGCGGACATTACCCTTCTCGGCAGACATTTCTTTTTCGTTGAATTTTGGGCGCGCGATTGCGAGTTCCTGCAAGCGCAAGACACGTTCCCACTCAAAATCTGCACATTCAGCTTCGTAAGCGATAAAATAATCCGAAGTCCAAGCGTTATGATAGGCGCCATTCTTTGTAAACTCGCTCTCATAAGCTTGTTCGTCCGAGAATTCCGCATTTTCACCAAAGGCCATATGCTCCATCAAGTGAGCAACTTCATAGATCTCAGGAGACTTCGTAAAACGGTTTCCGGCACGAAAAATAGCATGAAAATTCATCACCCCCGCACCAGGAACATCGATGAGGAGACCACGCGCACCAGACTTTAGTTTTACTTCTTCAATAATATGTTTCATTTACGGACGATATCTGTAATACAACTTAAATACCTATTATCTAATTTTAGAGACTAAGGTGTGTTTTATCAAGGGAGGTTAAAGATAAAGGTTCAAGAAACCAAAAAAGACTCCTTATCGGAGTCTTTTTATTTATCTAGCGACGGCCATTCTTTTTGTTCTGGCGGGCTTTTTTCTTGTTCTTGCGAGCTGCGTTACGAGCTGCATTACGATGCGTATTAGAGCCGGTTGGCTTGTCCGAGTGGACACGATGAATGTTCTCATTCGTGCTAATACCGTGCTCGTCTTTGCTAAACTCGTCGTCCATATTCTTTGGACCGGCAGAGATTTCGTTAACACCCTTCTCTGTTGCACTCTGAGACATTTTAGTAAGCTCGGTATCATACTTATCGTCAGATACTTCTGCAACTTCCTGGCGACGAA
>JAUMYE010000071.1 GCA_030528815.1 Candidatus Saccharimonadota bacterium
AAAATTTTGGAGTATTGCTATCTTTCTGAGCGTATCGAAGAACTAGAACGTGGCGCTTTTGTAAATATCGCGCAGAATACTCTTAAAAACGGTATTTCGCGCATGCTTGGCCCTCGTCTTGAAGATGCTATCTTTTCGCATCTTGGCACTGAGGCCAACAATGAGCGTGTCGTTAGAATCATTAGTGATAGTGCAACCGCCTGTCTTGAACCTGGTGCGATTTTTGAAAGCACAAAAGATGCCCGTGATTGGCTAAATTCACTCCAAGATAAAGCCTTGATTCTTGCATTGTCTCGCGGCGTCAAGGTAGTCAAAGATCTTGATGGCGAGGAATTAGAGCGATTCTATGCTTTGAATATTTTCAACGAGCCAGACAGAGCTCAAGATTATATCGAAAGCATGGGCTTAAGCAATACGGACGAAGATACTCATAAATGCGCTTATAGTGGCTTCGCGAATATTTTGAAGCAAAATGCGCTTGATGAAAGCAATGACTATACTCAACTTGATTGGTATTACGATCTCTTTGATTTCGACAAAAATGCGCAGGAGTTCCTAGATTATATGCATAGTTTTATCTCGAAGGAAGATAAAGGGCGCGTAGTGGCAAAATATTTCGAAGAATATATCATAAACAGAGATAAAGAAAATGGCGACTAAGGCAACGAAAGTAACAAATACTAAAGGCACCAAAGAGAGCAAGTTCTTTTTAGCTCGTATCTTCGATAAAATATTTGGCGGACTAAAGATGTCCTGGCCAGTAGTAATAATTTTTGCAGTCGTTTCTGGATTATATACTGCTATCGTTGCAGCTAAGGTTCCTGATGGAAATTCTTTTCACGATATCTCCGTTACCTTTGAAGCCTGGATTTTATTAGCCTTGCTCGTTATTTTAAACTGTAAAAAGCCTCTCGAAGCAGCGCTCAAGGTATTCGTTTACTTCCTAATCTCTCAGCCACTCGTTTATCTATTCCAGATTCTATTCTTCCATGCGCCTTTGAGTTTGCTCGGCTATTACCCATTCTGGTTCAAGATTACACTCTTGACGCTTCCTGGCGGCTTTGTGGCATGGTTTGCAAAGAAGAAAGCTTGGTGGGCTGGCCTAATTATGACTTGCTCTAACGCTTTGCTCGTGCTCATGTTTGTTTCTTATTATAATGGGCTACAATCCAACTTCCCTAACCATCTACTTTCCGCAATATATTGCATTCTTATGATAATTGTAAGTATCGTCTTCATTTTGAAGGATAATATCGCGAAGATTATCTGTTTTGTCATCACAGCTGTTTTATTAATCGCAGGCTTCATTATTAGTAACAAGGGCGAGGAATACACAATTACGCTCGATTCTGGCTTTTTAGACAAGGAAGGCATCGTTTTTGAGGGCGAGCCATATGTTTCATACTGGAGCTCTACAGAAAGCGGCTGCACTGGCAGCGTCGAGGTTACCAGGGACAATGGCAGCTATAACTACGTTTTCAATGGCAAAGGCAACTGTAGTTACCAGTTCGAGCTTAGAGATGAAGCAGATAATCTAGTAGTCTATAGATACTACAGGGATAACGATTCGAAAGAACTAGTTCTCAAAAGGGACTTCTAGTATTTTTAGCAAAATATTGTATAATATGTATTAGCTCAATCGAGCGCACATTCTATTCTCGAAAGGAGAGGTTTTATGCATTATCTTTTACTGCTCGCCCTTCTTGGCTTCAACTTCTTTATTTCCTGGAGAAATGCAAAGACAGTTGGCGCCTACTGGAGCGAATCTAAACAGGTCGGAGGGATGTTCCGAGCCGAAGTCATATGCGGATACATCCAGGCTATCGCAGGTTTTACCATGGTTTATAGTTATATATTGCTCCTCATTGCGCCCTTCGTAATGCAGGCAGCAAACGCCGATCCCGAACTCATCGCAGACTTCGAAGTGCTTGCAGGTAACCTGATTTATCTGCTAGTCGCAATTCCAATTGTTGGCTCTGGCTTCCTGATTTGGTTTAGGTCACTCAGAAATGCTTGGGAACAGCGTAGTCTTAGAACAATCGCTGCCGCAGGCTACAACAGCTTCGTACAGATTCATAACACCGTCTCTCTTGCCAGAAGTGCACCGAGTGCCATCAAAAGCATCGGCGGACTCCTTGGCGGAGGCAAAAAGAAGCGTTCTAGAAGTAAGAACGATGGCCAGGCTGCTCTGATTCTGCTCGCCCTGATCGTAGTCGTATTAGCTATTCTTGGTGGATACTTTACAGCTAACTACCTGGTTCACAAAGCAGACGAAGAGTTCGATGGCTGCCAGGACTTCCTGAACAATCATCCGGAATACCGCAAAGCAAGAGCATAAACCCCAACAAAAATCCCGCTGTTTAATTGGCGGGATTTTTCATGCTTAGTTTGCTGGCCTGTAACTAATTGGCTCAATTTCGATTCCAACAACGCCGATTTTCTTTTGTTTTTCTATTGGATAGAATTCTTCCATCGTTTTTAGCATTTCGTCTTTTGAGATACTTTTATCTGCGAACAGCTCAGCGTCAAAATCTTTAAACATATCTTCAAAGGTTTGATAATGATGCAGGCCGATAACTTTCGCAGTCATGGCTTCGCTTTTATCATTCTTTCTAAAGCGAATCGTGTCGTTGACTTTGATTTTTTGACGCTTTTCGTCATTTAAACGTAGTTCGATGCGTTTCGTGCCGTTTTTGATAAAGTTGAAATATTTTTCCTGCAAGTTCATGCTATGAATCGTATATTCCTTTAGCTCACAGTTATGAATCCTGCGGTGCTCGAGCGAACCGCTCTCTGGGAAGCCATCAAAGAAGCAAGAAATTGGGCGATAGATGCCGCCGTGCGCAACAACCAAAACGTCTTTGTCCTGATAGTTATCTATAATTTCGTCCAAGAAGTTCTCAATACGATCATATACACTATCCATACGCTCGATATTTTCTTTATCGAAGCCGAAGGACCAGAATTCGTCTGGATCATACGGAGTAATCGTCTCGTAGTTTTTGCCTTCAAAGTTTCCGTAGCCACGCTCGATAAGTCGTTTGTCTGAGACTACTTCAATGTCATGATGCTTCGCAATTTCTCTTGCCGTATCCATTGCGCGCGTAAGTGGCGATGCGAAAATAGCGGAAATATTAGTATCTTTTAGGTTTTCAGAGATAAGTTCAGCCTGCTCTCTGCCTAGAGCGTTAAGCTCAATATCCGTTTGACCCTGAAAGCGATGCTCTTCATTCCACTGCGTCCTGCCATGGCGCGTAAAGTATAATTTCATATAGTGAATTATACCATTTTAATCTGTTATATAATTTAGATATGTCAGAAATAGTCTTAAAAGTTGTTAATGAAAATTTCGTCTTAAAACCTGGCAAATGGGTTAATACTTCATGGACAATTCGCGATGACCAGAGCGCGATTGTGAATGTTCGCTACGATAACAACAGTGCTAAAGATAAAGATATCGATCTAAAGATTGCTGAAGATAAGTTCGAACAGATTTTTGAGTTGCTAGAAAAAGCAAAACAGCAGGATAGCAAGATTTTTGCCCTCGATGGCGATGGCTGGGAGTTTACACAGTATAAAGACGGCAAAAAGATTTATTACCGCCGCTCCGGATATATCTATGGCCTAGATTATTTTGAGCTGCTCGCCGAACTTCTATACAAAATTATTCGACCTTATACCGGTAGAATTTAGGCAACAAAAATCCCCGCTTACTCGGCGGGGATTTGGGTTTACTCGTATTCGCCTCTTTCTGCGACCGCAACATTGAAGCCCATGCTCTTTGCCATAACGATAGCCTTGTCGCTGTCGAAATGCATACATGTGGTTCTGGTGCGGAACTGTTCCGGCATAAGACGGTAGAGATTCGGGAGCGGAAGATGAGCGTCGCTGTTAGCATTGCTCGATACGTCGAAATACATCTGCTTGATCTTTGCGCCACCCATGATAAGCTCTTCGGCAAAGCCCATTGTCTCGCTGTCTCCAGAATAGAAGACTGCACCTTCGTCGGTATAAAAGACGAGGCTATAGGCAGCTTTGCATTCGCCGTGCCTCGTAGGCTTATAGCGAACGCTCGTGAAGCTCTTGTAGGTACGGTCCAGTAATGCCGGGTCGATGACACTGTAGGCATTTCTTCCGCCAAAGCCGTTGAGGATATTCACGATATCGTTGAAGTGATCTGCGTTTGTCGGACAGATGAGATTGAAAGTGATATGGCTGCGCCACTTGCAATCCAGAAGAAGATTGCCAGCTGAGCCGATATGGTCGGAATGCGTATGAGTGCAAAAGAAATTGATGCAGTCGATATTTTTGAGCAGACCGAGTTCGTTGATGCGCGCATAGGCGCTTTCGCCACAGTCGATCAGGAACAGAGTCTTGTCCTCGATAAAATATGCTGCCGTGCTGCCGAGAGCGGTATTGAAACCACTGCCGACACCTAAAAATTTCAGCTCTTTCATAGTAAACCTCCGAGAAATATAAAAGTACAAGCGCATGTAGTCGCACGCTCGCCTTTGTATATTATATCATATTTTGGCAGTTTTGGCAATGTGCTACAATGAGCAACTTGGTCCGAGTAGTAATATAAATCCCCGAAACATGCGGGGATTTTTAAGCCAAAAAAAATGGAGCCGCGAACCGGGTTTGAACCGGTGACCTCATCCTTACCATGG